>CAJOGH010000030.1 GCA_905233865.1 uncultured Atopobiaceae bacterium | reverse complement strand
GTTCCCGCGCGAGGACGGCAAGCCGTTCACGTGGGACTACCAGTGGAAGGGCTTCTTCAAGGACAGCTGCGGCATGATGCGCCGCGCCACGGGGTCGAAGTCCTCCAAGGTCAAGGCGTACAAGAAGGAGATCGACGGCCTCGTATTCGTCGCCCCGCGCAAGGTGCCTCTCGTGCTTCCCGAGGGCGAGACCATCGGCGAGTGCCAGCGCCCGCTCCGCGCCTCCACCGCGCAGGGTGAGCGCATCGCCCTTGCCCATTCCGAGACCGTTCCTGCCGGCACGACGCAGGAGTTCGACGTTGCCCTGCTCAAGGACGATCTGCTTCCAGTAGTCCTGGAGTGGTTCGCCTACGGCGAGTTCCACGGCACGGGGCAGTGGCGCAACAGCGGCAAGGGACGGTTCGTCTGCCGAGTCACCGACGAGGACGGCAAGGTGCTCCACGACACGCTGTAGCGGCATTGCGGAACAGGGCATAGCAGCGGCGATGCGACGCAGTGCTTCGCAATGGCAATGCCAAGCCAGGCGATGCAAGGGCAAGGAATGGCGATGTTGGGCAACGGCATAGCCACGCACTTCCGAGCAGAGCAGAGTGAAGGCTTAGCATGGCTGGGTCCCGCATAGGCACTGGCGCGCACTGCAAAGCGGAGGCATAGCGCTGCATTGTTCAGCGTCGGCATGGCACTGTTCAGTCGTGGCATAGCTTGGGTGCGCGAGGCGCAGGCATAGGGATGCAAAGCAGCGGGAAAGCGTCACAGAGCACAGCAACGGCATCGCACCGCCGAGCGGCGTAATGGCGCAGTGCAGTACCGGAAAGCACAGCAATGGCAAGGCACCGCCAAGCCTTGCAAAGGCGGAGCAAGGTTGTGTTGAGCACAGCAACGGCACCGCACAGCACCGGAAAGCCGAGCAGCGGCACGGCGGTGTTTAGCCCAGCAAAGGCGGAGCACAGCCACGTCGAGCAACGCATTGGCAAGGCGAGGTCATGATATGTGCCGTCCTGCAATGGCTATGCCCAGCAAAGCGACGGTTTAGCGAAGCAATGCAACGCGATGTGTAGCAGTGGCAAAGCGAAGTTGAGCGGGGGCACAGCTCTGTTTGGCCGTGCGTTGGCACAGCTTTGTAACGCCGCGCATTGCGATGGCAGACCAAAGCCACGCGAAGGACGCCCTGCATGGTTGTATGCTATAGTCTACGGGGACGAGAGGGGGACGATGCTAACAGAGGCACAGAAGAGGGCAAAGAGGGCCTACGACAAGAAGACGCGCCAGTACGTGTTCCGGTTCAGGAAGGTCGCGGACGCGGACGTGATCTCACGCCTTTCCGAGGTCCCGTCTAAGACCGAGTACGTCCGTGGGCTCGTCCGCGAGGACATCGCAAAGGCCCCTGACGCAGACTGGCCTTCCGAGAGCCACTGACGCGGCCCTCACGGCCTCCATCGCGTGGTTCTCGACTAGTTGGGCGCCCCACTCCTCCACGCCCGTCAGGTCGCCTCTCATGGCGTCGCGGCGGAGACGGGGGAGCAGGCCCCACGAGACGGTTATCGCATGGGCGACCTCGTGGAGCATCACCTTGTCCAGCAACGGTGGGCGGAGGTCGTCCCTGACGTAGACCATGCGCCCCACGGAGTCCGTGACTCCAAGCTTCGGGTCGCCGGTGCGATCTACGAGATGGGGGTCGCCCGCAGGAACGCGGACGACCCCCCACACGTCTCCGTTGACGACGAACGGTCGCACTAGTCGACCATCTCGCGCAGCCTGCGGCGAAGCTCCTCCCGCTCCTGCGGGTCGGCGTTCTCCATCAGCTCGCGAACGTCCATCATCACGTCGTCGTGGCCGTACCCGTCCATGGGACGGTAGCCGCGACGCGAGTAGCGGCCCTGGGAGTCGCGGGGCTGGCCGCGATAGCCCATGCGACCGCCGCGCTGGCCGTCGCGGTATCCCATGCCGTCGCGGTAGCCCATGGCGTCCTCGTAACCCATGGAGCCGTCGTGCATCGCGTCGGTCACGGAGTGGTAGTACTCCGCCTCCCAGCACGACTTCTCGGCCTCGGCGAGGTCCTTCACCACGTCCGCGAGCATCCCGACCTCCTGCACGTTCATGCGGTCGGCGCCCTTCTCGTTGATGCTCTTGTCGAGCCGTTCGAGAACTGCGTCCTTGGTGGAACGTATCAGTTCGACCATTGTTCCTCCCCTCTACGCGATGCGCGCCACGGTGAGGTTTACGTCCGCGACGCTGATTGTCTGTGTGTCAATAAGGCCGTCAACCCCTGCGTTCACATTCTCGATTGCGAGGGTGTAGCAGCATCCGCGAGGAACCGTGACGGCAATCGTCCTGCTCACGGAGTTGTACTCTTCCACTGCCGTAGGTGTCACGATTGCTCGGGAGTTGAGAATCGGCTCCCCGTTCAGGGCCAGCGCCAGCGCGATCGCTCCCGCCGTCCCTCCCTCTGGGACCGCTATGTTCGCCCCGTAGGACACTTGGAACCGCGAGAAGCAGTTGGAGCCACAGCCGCGAAGAGTAAGGATGCCGCTGCCGTTCCGATGCACCACTTGGCCCTTCGGACACGGGATTGAGTCGACAAGTAGGACGTTCTGCCCGAACGGGACAAGCTGCTCGGTCTGTATGCCCACATACTCAGCCATGGCTACCTCCTACATGCTGCCGCAACCGCAGCCGCAGCCCTGATTCTGGCTCGGGCAGGTGAAGATGGGCGTGCGCCCGTAGACGGGCATGGAGGGCACGGGGCAGTTGGAGAGGCGGTTGTAGAGCGCGTCCACCTCGTCGGAGAGGCCCTGCTGGATGAAGGCGTTCTGCTGCGCCTGCGACGCCGCGAGCTGCTGCATGTTGAGCTGCTGGCGGAGCTGGGCGATCTCGTCGTTCTTGGCGTCGATCTTGTCCTGGCACATCTGGTCGATGATGCGCTGGGTGCCTGCGGTCTGCGAGGCGATGATGTCGCGCACGCCGTCAGAGAGGGCCGCGCGGTCGGCGCAGTTCTCGGCGAGGATGGTGGCCGTCTGCTGGGCGTTGCCGAGCTGAACGTCGGACGCGAGCTGGGCGGTCTGCATCTGCGTGGCGTTGAAGCCCTGCATCATGCCCATGTTGGTGGCGTTGAAGCCCTGGTTGACGGTGTTCTGCGTGGCGCCGAATCCGTTGCAAAGCGCCATCTGGATGTCGCCACAGCACTGGCACAGCTGGGTGGCGAGGTTCTGGCCCTGCGTCTGGATGCCCTGGAGGTTGGTCTGGATCATCTGGTCGCGGAAGCCGTCGTTCACGTTCTGCGACTGGTTGAGCCACGGATAGAGCGCGTCACCGCTGGCGATGCCGGCGCCGTATCCGCCTCCACGGTTGCCGTAGCCGTTGTTGCCGAAGCCGCCGAGGAGGGCGAAGAGAACAAGAAGCCACCAGGCGCCCCCGTTCCCGTCCCCGAAGCCGTTGCCGTTGCCGTTGCCGGTGGCTGCGGCGATGTCAGCGAGAGAGTAGTCAGGCATGGTTCCGTCCTTTCTGGTCTGTTTGATCTGCGTTTTAGGTACGTTCCACACGCCGTGTGCACCCAGCGTAATGGGCTATGAGTTGTTGATGAGGTTCATCACCTCTGTGAGGTCGTAGCCGTAGGCCTTGAACGCCTCCTCGGGCGTCCTGCCCCTGTTCTCGGCCACGAACTGCGCGAATCTAGGATTGCTTTGGGCGAGGCTTTGAGCCAGAGCGCCTGCGTCCCCTTGGAGAATCGACCGAAGCGTCTCCATCTGCCTGCCTAGCTGGCTCTTCTGCTGGAACTGCTGCATGAACGCCATCTCGCGCCTCCAAAACCGCGTTGACCTTGGCCGCGAACTCGTCGAACTCGGCCCTGCTCACGAACTGCGCGCCGTCCACCGTGACGGGCGCCTCGACGTGCGGGGCGAAGTCGAAGGCCTCCACGGTCTTCGTCCCCGTCCCGTCCGTCGTCACTATGTAAAAGGTCTTGCCGTTCTGGTCGAAGAGGGCGGGGGAGGTGCTGTTCGGCGGCAGCTGGTACTGCATCGCCGACTCCCTGCCGTTCACCTTCGTGACGCCGTTGACGGGCAAGTTAGGCGCTGGGGCCTGCCCGAACTGCGGTCGCCACGTGGGCGTGTATCCCGTGTACTGCGGTGCTCCCGTGTACTGCGGGAACGTCTGGTTGGGCTGGAATTGCTGCATTTAGGGTTCATCTCCCCAGCGCCATCATGAATAGTAGGTACAGGCAGGCGGTCGCGAGGACCGCCCACACTCGAAGCCACTCGTCGTCGTCCATCTACCTCGCCAGAATCTCGGCCAGCTTCTTGCCCCATGGGCCTTTGCTGTAGATGACGGGAACGTCGGACTCTCCGAGAACGATGTGCGGCATCTCGCCCGCGTCGCGCTGGCGCTTCGCCTCGGCGTAGAGGTATTCCACGAACTTCTGCTCGTCCTCGCTGTTGAGCGGGTGCAGCTTGCCTGCGGCGTAGAGGTGTCCGCCGCCGTCGTAGGCGATGATTGCCCAGTCGTCCATGTCTAGCTCCTTCTCCTCGATGGGTTCGGGGTCGGCCTCGCGCTCGGGGCCGACATAGCGGAAGGCGCACTCCCAGTCATCGGGGTCGAAGTAGCTCCAACTGCTCTCGTCGCCCGTCTGGTCGCCCGGCATGCCGTGAATGTCGTAGTCCTCGCTGTGCCTGAATCCGGCTTGGATGCGCTCGCCGTCCATGTCGATGCATAGCTCGGTGTGGCCTTCGGTAAGTAGGATATCGCCGTCCTGCGCGTCCCATGGGCTAATCTCCTCGAAGTTGCCGCTGGCAAGCAGGCAGCGATACATGTTGCCCGTGTAGGTGGCACCGCCGCAGTCCACGCCGACCACCTCGTAGCTCTCGATGGCGGAGCTGGAACAGTCGCGGTCGTCCGTGGCGATCGTGACCTCCTCGCCGTCGCTAAGGTAGATGGTCTCGGTGCCGCCGCCACCGTGGCGCGCAGGCTGGCTGTAGCCATGTGCCTCGTGCGTCACGAGGTGCCACATGACCTCGGACGCGGCCTGCGCCCTAGTCAGCGGCATGGTCGACCCTCGCAGAAGCCGCGCTGACGCCGATGAGGGCGCCGATGAGGAGGCCCGCCGCGTTGATGGTCGCGACTACCTCCTGCGGGCAGGGCCACCCCCAGAGCGGGGCGCACGTGCCGTAGAAGGCCGCGAGCGCTGGGCAGAGAATGAGGCCAATCCACTTCAATACGTGGTATGCCTTGTCGGGGAGTGCGTATGTCTTATCGTCCATCGTGCTCCTCCTAGTCCTCATGGCCCATCGGAAGGGCCATTACCTCGTCGTACATCGACGTTCCGATTCCGTTGCCGCCGAGCGCGTGGTAGCTGTTGTACGTGCGCTCCACGTACTCCTTGGATTCCATAGGGCAGTATCCTCGGTCTGTCCACTTGTTGTACTCGTGAAGGAGCTCTGCGCGAAGCATCGACCTCATCCCGCCCGTCATGGCCTCCTGCCACTCTGCTGTCCTGCGCTCCTCGGCCTCGCGCTCGACGCGTGCGGCCTCGCGCTTCTGGTCGAAGGCGTCCAGCTTCTTGGCCGTCGCCCGCTGCATCACGAATACCACCGTGGGTGTGATTATGGCTGCGATGGCGGTAACGATGCCTGCGAGCGTCTGGTCCATGCTTCCCTCCGCTTCGATGGTACTACGTTTGTGGGAACGTGTGTTCGAGAATTTTCGGAATGGTGCGTCAGATCGTGATCGGTTATGGGCCGGTCGTGTTCGGCGGGTGCTATATGTGACGCGGGTGCGTCACGCTATGAAACCCCACCCGACTACCACGCACCAATCGACCTTGGTGCATCTAAGACGTAAGCCGCCAGTGGCATAGTCTGGCTCTGCAATTCCCGTGTTGCCGTTGCTCTGATGACCGACGAGGCCGTAGGCGCGCTGCACCGAGTGCGACGGGAACGTCGCTATCACGCCGTCGGTAGTCTTCGGTTTGCAGGAGATGGCGAAGAACAGCAGCTTGCCGACGACGTGCCCTTGCTTGTAGCCCACAGTCTGCACGTTCGGGCCGTATTCGATTGGCAGGTTCTCATATGCGAGTAGCTGCTGCCGCACCTCGTCCAGCGTCCCGATGCCGTCCGCAACGTCGCCGTCCGCGCTCACGTCGCCGTCGCTCTCGATGTCCCATGCCACGTCCAGCAAGCCCGCTCGGGTCGCGTGCTTGCCGAACGACGCGCCGTCGCCCGTGCGGTGGAACTCCATCGGCGAGTACGTGGACGGCAGCGTGACCGTGACGGTTGTTCCCGTCTTGTACAGGTCTCGCGGCGTGGCGCCGATGACGTGGCCGAAGTCGTCGCCCAGCGCCACCCAGCACGCGAAGGTCGCGGTGCCGCTAGGGTCGAGCGGAGTGTAGGTCGTGCCGTCCAGCGTGATGGTCGGTGCCTGCGCCACGTTGTCGGGTGCCTGCTCGGTGGAGGCGGTGGTGCGCACGGTGACGTAGGCGTACCGTCCCGTCTCGTCGGGCGTGGTCGAGCCGCGAGACGCGACGCGAGTGGCGGTGATGGTGGCGGTGGGCGCGGGGTTCGCGGACACGTCGCGGACGGTGACGTTGCCGTTGTTGCCCGTGGCGGCGACCTGCTTCCACGTGGGTACCTCGGAGCTGTCGGACACGACCAGCACGATGGGCTGCGTGGTGTCGCGGAAGCAGCTGGAATAGCTGGTCGGCGTGCCGTGAACAGCAATAGTGCCAGTGAGGGCGGTGCAGCCTTCGAAGCAGAATGATACGTTCGTCACGCCGTTCGGGATGCTCGGCGCGGTCGTGAGCGCGGTGCAGAAGGCGAAACATGCTTGCATGTTCGTCACGCTCGACGGGATGCTCGGCGCGGTCGTGAGCGCGGTGCTTTGGAAACATGCAAACATATTCGTCACGCCGCTCGGTATCACAGGCGCGGTCGTGAGGGCGGTACAGTCAAGGAAGCAGTAGCTCAAACTCGTCAGCGCATACGTCACGCCCTCATGCGTCACGCTCGACTGTAGCGCGCCGTAGCTCGACTTGGTTCTGTCTCGCGCAAGAGCCGCCGCCGTCTGGTCGTCGTACAGCGTGTACTGGTAGTCACCGATTGTGACCGTAGTGACCTCTGATGCCATGCCGTCCCTCCTATTCCACGTACTTCAGCGCGAAGTTCCCGTTCGCCAGCTCGACCCAGCGGTAGTGACCCACCTGCACGCCCTCGGTGATGATTGCCCTCGGGATGTGAAGCTCGTTGTTCGTGACCCACGCAACGCGGTTGTCCACGGGGTTGCCGTGCTCGTCCTCGGTCATGCCTTGGCAGAACGCCAGCTGCGTGGGGTCGATGGTCACGTGGAAGCCCGCGCTCTCGCCGACCACGATGCGCCCGTTCTCGCCGAACACGTGAAGGCCGTCGTCCGTGACCGCTATGTGCGTCATCACGTAGTTCTGCACGCTCTCGTCCACGCGCAGCTCGTGGTAGTCGTCCATGTGGTCGGCGTCCGGCACCTGAACGATTGCGTAGTGGACGCCGCCCACCGTGTACTCGCCGTTCTCGTCCTCGGCGAAGTAGACCTTCGTGGGGTCTGGCTCGGTGTCGGAGGTCGCCACCATCTGCCCGTGCTGCGTGACCCACGCCAGCGTCTCCGCGACGCTCTGCACGGTGCCGAGGCCAGCCAGCGCGGTGGTGGCGTAGGTGCCCGCCGCCTCTGCGCTCTCGCGTGCTATCCCAGCGCTCTCCTGCGCGGCCTCGGCGCTCTCCTGCGCGATGCGGGCGGACTGCCTTGCGCGCGACGCGCTGTCCATGGCGTCCTCGGCCTTCTCGTCGGCGATGTTGGCGGTCTGCTGCGCCACGCCCGCGTTGTTGTACGCGATGTTGGCCTTCTTGTCGTCGGTGGCGGGCGCGCTCGCGTTGCCCGTGACCGTGGCCTTGTGGTCGGCTATGCGCACCGTGACCGAATCGCCGACGTGGCAGGCCATGTCGCGCTGGCATGGCGTGGGCTCGGCGTTCTGGCCTATCTGAACCCATGCCGTGCCGTCAGGGTCTACCCTCGTGACGGTGCCTCGCGTGACGCACTCGCCGCGCTCGGGCTCGCCGCGCACGGCATTGACGAACCCGCGAATCTCTCCGCTCGTGAAGTCCATCTAGACCTCCTTAACCGTCTCGTCCACCGTCGCACCGCAGCCGCAGCCGATACGCTGTGACACGACGCGCCACAGCCCGCCCTCGCCCGCGACGCGCACGTGCGCCCCGAGGTCGATGGAATCCGACCACTCGCGCGTGTAGTCCAGCGTGCGCCTGTCCTCGTCCATGCCCTCCTTTAGCGACGAGCAAAGGAGCGACGAGTCCACCGGAGCCACCACGGAGCCCCTGGGGCGCAGGTGCACCACGCCCATGCCGTCCGTGACGATCTCCCACGAGTCTCCCATGAGCGCCCATGCGACCGAGAGCACGGTGTCGGTGCCCGCGATGACGTTCTCCGCGAGCGCGGGACGCTTGCCCTGGTCGATGACCACGGGCGCCTCGACGTGCGCCCTAAGCAGCGCCGCCGCCTGTTGCGCGCCGTCCGCGCCCTGCGGCGCGTACCAGCCCTCGTCCATCTCTGCGTCCTCGGCTGGCTTGAGCACGCTTTCCAGCTCCACGTCCGACTTGGTGCGCAGCGTGCCCATGACCTCGGTGGTTGACGGAGCCACCCTCCCCGTGACGATGGGCACCCTCGCGAGCGTGCCGTCCTGC
>CAJOGH010000029.1 GCA_905233865.1 uncultured Atopobiaceae bacterium | reverse complement strand
ATCACCGTCACGGGTGGCGAGCCACTCGCGCAGCCCGGCTTTGTGGCGAGCCTCTTTGCGGCGGCGCACGAGGCCCGTGGCGGCCGCATCCACACCTGCTTGGACACGTCCGGGGCCACCTGGCACGCGGGCGGCCCGGAGGCCGCGGGCAACCCGCGTATCGGTGCGGTGCTCGACCACACCGACCTCGTCCTCCTGGACATCAAGCACACCGATCCCGAGGCCCATGAGCGCCTGTGCGGCCGTCCGCTCGCGCCCATCCTGGAGTTTGGCGACGAGCTCAGCCGCAGGGGCGTGAAGGTCGTCATCCGACGCGTGCTGGTTGACGGCCTGACTGACGGAGCGGATGACCTGGACGAGCTAGGGCGTCTCATGGCCCGTTGGCCCAACGTGTGCGGCCTGGACATGCTTCCGTATCACACGATGGGCGTGGCCAAGTACGAGCGTTTGGGTCTGGACTACCGCCTGGCGGGCAAGGAGCCCTTTGAGCCGTCCCGGGTTGCCGGTTGCCGAAGGCGCGTTCTTCTCGCACGACAGCATGCGCTCCAATAGGGTATAAGGAGGCGTGAGCCTGCCAACCTAGAGAGAGGTGCTCCCATGAGTTTCCTGAACCTTGCCCGCGAGCGCTATAGTTGCCGCTCCCTGACCCCCGATGCAATCGATCCGTCCAAGCTCGATGCCATCCTGGAAGCTGCGCGCGTGGCACCCACGGCCGTCAACAAGCAGCCCTTTCACATCTGGGTCGTCACGTCCGACGAGGGGGTTGAGCGCATCGGTCAGGTGACTAAGTACACCTTTGGCGCCCGCACCTTCATCGTTGTGGGATCCAAGCCCGACACGGCATGGGTGCGTAAGTCCGACAACGCCAATTTCTGTGACGTGGACGCCTCCATCGTGGCCACCCACATCATGCTTGCTGTGACAGACCAGGGCCTGGCTACCACCTGGGTGGGGCTCTTTGACGCGCCGCTCATGGCCCAGCTGTTCCCTCAGATGCAGGGCTATCACCTGGATGCGATCTTCCCTATAGGGGCGCCCGCTGACGACGCCGAGCCAAGCCCGCGCCATACCGAGCGCCAGCCCCTGGAGAACATTGTCTCCTTTATCTAGGCGTTATAAAGTTGCCCTGATGAGACAAGTGCTCTGTCCATTTGTCTCTTAAAAGTTTTATGAAAAGGCCGACAAGAGCCAGGCTCTTGTCGGCCGCTTGCGCATGCGAGGTGCCGTGAGGCTTACATGCAGGTGTAGCCGCCGTCGACGGGAAGCTGGACGCCCGTGACGTAGGAGGAAGCGCGGGAGGCAAGGAAGATGGTGGCGGTGTCGAGCTCGCCCTCGTTGCCGTAGCGCTCCTCGGGGATCATCGTCTTGGCGTTGGCCTGGAAGAAGTCCGAGTCCAGCGTCTCCTTCGTGAGCGGGGTGTAAAAGTAGCCCGGGCAGATGGAGTTGACGGTGATGTTGTACTTGCCCCACTCGGCCGCAAGCGCGCGGGTCAGGTTGACGACGCCACCCTTGGCGGCATGGTAGGGGGCAGAGCCGGCGACCTTGTTGCCCACGAGGCCGTACATGCTGGCTATGTTGATGACGCGGCCGTACTTGGCTGGGATCATGGCCTTCTTGGCAACGGCGCGCGCGACGCGGAAGGAGCCAAAGAGGTCGATCTGCATCTCGTTGCTGAACTGCTCGTCGGTGATGTCCTCGGCAGGCGCGACGGCACCGGTGCCGGCGTTGTTCACCAGGATGTCGATGCGGCCGAACTTGGCCAGGACCTCGTCGACCATGGCATTGACGTTCTCGGTGTCGGTGATGTCACAGCGGATGGCGTGCGTCTCCACCCAGAACTCGTTGGCGATCTCCTCCGCGACCTCCTGGCACTTCTCCAGACGACGGGCGCAGACGACGATCTTGGCGCCACAGGAAGCAAGTGCCTTGGCCATCTGGACGCCCAGGCCCCCCGAGGCGCCGGTCACGATGGCAACGTTGTCAGTGAGATCGAAGTAGTTGCGGTCCATTCAGTTCCTCCTTGTGCTTACCGTGCGCCCAAGCGCGCACGTTCGCAATGGTACCCAAGAGCTATCTGATGAGACCCCCTCAGTCGGCGAGTGGCACGGCCGTTGCTAGCGCTCGCTGGTTGTGCTAGGAGGCGCACCTATCGAGGTCAGGAACACCGCGGCGACCATGAGCACCAGGCCCGCCCAGTCGGCGCCCACGAACTGCGTGCCTATCCACACCGCGCTGAAGACGCAGGCGCTCACCGGCTCCACTGAGCCCAGCAGGCTTCCCATCACGCCGCCCACGAGGCTGACGCCGTGCAGGTACAGGCCAAAGGCGGCAAAGGTGCCTGCGACGGCGATGATTGCGAGCACGAGGATGCCGTCGCCGCCCAACGTGGGTACGTACACGGTGGCCGGGCTTGCAACGCAGCCTATGGCAAAGATGACGCTCGCGGCAATGCCGCCCACGAGCATGCCCAGCCCCGTGGGCACGAGCGAGCCCCAGCGCTCAAAGAGGCGCCGCGGGTACATGATGTAGAAGGTGCAGCTTGCGGCATTGAGGATGCCCCAGACCAGGCCCGCGAGCGGGATGCTCAGGACGCTCAGGTCGCCCTTGGTGCTTACCAGCACGCCCGCTGCGAGCGCGCACACGAGGCTGGCCACCTCGGCAAGCCGGGGCCCGCGCCGTCCTACCACGAGCCCTACGAGCAGGCAGAACACGATGTTGAGGTTCTGCAGCACCGTGGCCGTGCCGGCGTTGGTGTAGCTGATGGCCATGAGGTAGGTGAGCTGGCACATGAGCAGGCCCACGGCCCCAAAGGCGATGACCTGCCGCCGTGAGCTCTTGTCGCGAAGGAGGGAGCGGAGCGCGTCGCGCCTGCGCCACAGCAAAAGAGCAAGGAACAGCAGGCCGCTGGCAAGCATCCTGAACGCCGTCAGGAACAGGGCGGGGACCTCGTAGTGCGCAAATAGGTACTGGGCGCACGTCCCCGAGAACCCCCAGAGCGCTGCCCCTACGAGCGCGCTCGCTATGCCACGTGTCTTAGCTGACATCCTGCCTCCTCACGCTCGTCATGGTAACAGGAGCTAGGCGACAAGAGCCTGCCGCTTGTCGAGGCATCGCCAAGAGCCGGCGCCGTTGGACGTATACTATAACAACCTGTTGAAAGGCTGTTGGAAGCTGTGCAAGGGAGGACCTGTGGACAAGCTCTCGCTCGACGTCTATCTCCTGGGGGAGACGAGCCTCCTTGAGCCCGTGCTTGCCTCGGTCGAGCCCATTACCTACACGACCTGGGCCTTCCATGCGAGCGCGCCGACCGCACCGCTCCCCTGGAATGCCGTGGTCATAGCGGCCACCCTCGACGAGCTCGCGCCTTATGAGATGGAGCTTCCCCAGCAGGGCATGATAGGCGCACCTAAGCTTGTGCTTGCAGGCGGAAGCTCGGCACAGCCCATGGCGGACGACAGGATACCCGCCAACCTCATGGACATCTGGCCGGACAGCGACGACCCTGCGCTCATCAGGCGCTGCTTCTATGGGCTCATGGCCAACATACGTGCGGCTTATGATGCCTGGCTGTATCGCACCTTCCTCTTTGCCGGTATGGACAACCTCCCTGGCATGGTGTGGTTCAAGAACAAGGAGGGCCTGCACAACCTTGTGAACACGGCCTTTTGCGAGACGGTCAACAAGACGCGCGAGGACATCAAGGACCGCGAGCATAACTACATCTGGGACGTGCCTGACGACGACCCTGAGGCCTACAACTGCGATGACTCAGAGATCGAGGTCATGACCACGCGCGAGCAGCATCTGTATGACGAGGTGCTCACCACTGCGGGCGGCATGAAGCAGCTCCAGGTGTTCAAGTCGCCCGTCTTTGGCATGGATGGCTCCGTCATAGGCACGGTGGGCTACGGTAATGACGTCACGGACTTCACAAATATGAGCCGCCAGGTGGAGATCCTCGTCGAGAACCTGCCGTTCTCTGTGGTCATGTGCGACCGCAACTTCAACGTCGTCAGGGTCGACCAGAGCTTTCGCAAGGAGTTCGGCCTGGGCCAGATGGCTGCGGAGGACTTTGACTACCTGGCATGGCGCGATGCGCTCAAGGTGGTGACGCCTTCGGAGTCAGACCATGCCACAAACCCGCCGTTCGTGGTCCAGAGGGATGACGGTCCTCACTTTTATGCCCTGGACGAGCACGAGATCATCGACTACTTTGGCAATTCCGGCGGCTACTACTGTGTGGTTCGCGACGTCACGCTCGAGCACAACTACGAGAACAGGATGCATCGGCTGGCCAACACCGACGACCTCACCCACGTGGCAAACCGTCGCGCCTTTTACAAGTACCTGGAGGCGCGTTCCCGCGAGCCGCTGTGCGTCTTCTTCTTTGACCTGGACAACTTCAAGCGTGTCAATGACACGATAGGTCATGCCACGGGCGACGACGTTCTGGTGGATGCCGCGCGCACCATCGAGGAGTGCATCCCTGACGGCTTTGCGGCCCGCCTTGGCGGAGACGAGTTTGCCTGTGCCCTGCCAGGCGTGTACGGCGAGGACGAGGCCCATGCCCTGGGCGACAAGGTCAGGGAGAAGTTCGTCGCCCGCGTTGCCCACCTTGGCCTAGGCGTGGACGTCTCGTATGGCGTCATGACCACCGATGGCGGGGGCATGAGCGTTGACGACATCTTGGGCAAGTCCGACGCGCTGATGTATGTGGCCAAGAAGCGCCACCACGACAGGGACTAGTGCTCTGGCCCCAGGCGCACCTGCTACAATGAGCCTTCTGATAGGGGAGGTTCGATAATGGGAAAGCGAGGCAGGTTCGTGGCAGGCGCCGTGTGCGCCCTGCTCGCCGTCAACCTTGTCATCGTGATGACATGCGCTCCCATCCTTGACTACGACTCCAAGACCAACCTGGTCCAGCTTGACCCCATCTTCCTCTTGGTCGCCGCCGGCCTGGGCACGCTCGTGTGCGTGGGTGTTGCCGCGTTCGTGCGCACGCGCGCGTGGGAACGGCTCGTGTGCCTGCGCTCCTTTGCCATCGTGCTGTCTGTGACCATGGTGCTGCTCGTGGCCGCCCAGGCCGTGATGTTCTGGGGCGCGTTCTTTAGGACGGGCTGGGACCTCATCTATGTGGCCGGCCTTGACGTGCTCGAGCAGAACCGCTCGTACTTTGAGACCTATCCCAACCAGCGCCTGCTGGTGGGGCTCTTTGAGCTTGTGGCGGCGCCCATGCGCGCGGACGGCACCTATACCCTCATGGGTTGCTACGAGCGCGTCGCCGTCATCGCCTGCGCGAGCGTGGACATCTCCATCGTTGCCATGGCGCTTGCCGCGCGCAAGGTGGGCGGCTATGCGATTGGATATGCGACCCTGGCGCTCATGGTGCTCATGTGCGGCCTCTCCCCTTGGGTCATGGTGCCCTACACCGACGCGCTGGGCATGTTGTGCCCGTCGCTCGTCCTTGCCTCCTATGCCTGTGTCAAGCGGCCGCGCCTGCGCGCCGCGCTCGTGGGTGCCTTTGGCGCCTTTGGCTACTTTGTCAAGCCCACGGCCATCTTTGTCGTCGTGGCCATCCTCGTGGCCGAGCTCCTGCGCGGGAAGCTCGCGCAGAGGCTTCGCTCGGCTGGGGTGGTCGGCGTGGGCACGACGGTGCTCGCCTTTGTCCTGGCCGCGGGCATTGGCGTGGGTACGGCGCAAGCACTCAGCTCGCGCACGCTCGAGCTTGACCCGCAGCGCGCCTTCAGTGCCACGCACTACCTCATGATGGGTGCCAATGAGGCCGACGGGGGAGGGTACTCCGGAACCGACGTCCGCCTGTCGTGGTCCTATCCCACGCAGTCCGAGCGCAAGTCTGCGGAGCTGGACGAGTGGAAGCGGCGCCTGGGGCAGATGGGACCCGCTGGCACGATCCGCCTCTTTGCGCGCAAGATCTGCACCAACTTTGCCGACGGCACGCTGGCCTGGCGCAAGGAGGGCGACTTCTTCATGGAGGTCACGGGCGCCTCGGACGCCATCAGGTGGTGGCTGGGCGTGGAGCCCAACTACACTACCGTGCCGCCCTACTCCTTTGTGGCTCAGCCCCTGTGGCTGCTGGTCCTTCTGGGCTGCATCGCCTGCGCGCTCGTGCGCAGGCCCGACCCCGTCACGGTCGCCATGCTCTTGTCGGTCGCGATGCTCTCCGTCTTCCTTGCCATCTTTGAGTGTCGCGCCCGCTACCTGTACCTGTACCTGCCCTACTTTTGCCTGCTGGCCTGTCTGGGCTGGCGCGAGGTGGGCGCGCTTGTGGTGGGATCCGGCCGCGAGTCCCACCCACACCCCTTGAGCGACGCGAAACGCGGAGGCACGCATGCACGGGATTAACGACTACCTCGAGTGGTTTGGCGACATAGGCCTTGACGAGGTCCCCTTCAACGAGGTGGACGCATTGGCCCTGGCGATGCTTTCTTACGTGTCGTTCGAGGGCATCGAGGACGTGTCCATGCCTCTGGACATGACGGAGGCTAACGAGCTCGTGGCAGAGGCCTTCCCTGACGGTGTCGACGCGCCCGCCGGCGCACTGGGGCCGTACCTGCCCGTGCTGGTGGAACGCATGGCCGCAGGTCGTCGCTTTGGCACCGCGGTAATAGATCACTTTGAAATCAGCGATGTCGCTCGCGACAACAAGCAGTTCTGCGCGCTCACGGTGCATCTGGCCGACAAGAGCCACTATCTGTCATATCGCGGGACTGACGGCACCATCGCCGGCTGGCGCGAGGACTTTGAGCTTACCTACCAGACCTTCGCGGCGCAGGACGATGGCCTTGACTACCTGACGCGCGTGGCCGCCCACACGTCGGGCGTGCTGCGCCTGGGTGGCCACTCCAAGGGCGGCAACCTGGCTGCCTATGCCGCCGCGCTGGCACCAGATGAGGTGCGCGAGCGCGTGGCAGAGCTCTGGTGCTTTGACTCGCCGGGCTTTGACGACCAGGTCATGTCCTTTGACAGGCTGCGTGCCATGTCCGACCGCACGCGCTTTGTGGTTCCTGAGGGCAGCATAATCGGCATGATCTTGGGCCACGCCGCGAGTCCCGAGGTGGTCACGTCCGACGCGCATGGCATCATGCAGCACAACGCGTTCACGTGGGGCGTGCGTGGTCGCTCCTATGAGGCGGCCGAGGGGCTGAGCCAGTCCAGCAAGCGCTTTAACGAGCTGTTTGACAAGGTCATGCGCGAGCACGACCTGGATGGCCGCCGTGAGGTCATCGCGAACGCCTTTGGTGTGCTGGAGGCCTCGGGGGTCACGGAGTTCTCTGATATTGCCACGTCCGGTCGCACGGGCTACGCAGCTATGGGCCGCGCCTACACACAGCTCGACCCCGACGTGCGCGCCTCGATCATGGACACGCTCATGGCGCTCGTAGGCGGTGCCTTTGGCATTGCGTGGGACGGCGTCATGGCCTCGCTGCCTGGTCCCTTTGGTGAGGGCGCAGACGAGGACGCGGCGCCGTCCGCAGGGGCAGACGACGCCGCGCAGGCCTTGCCAGATGGCGTGTAGACGCCGCTACTTGGCCCTAATGGTAGGGATGACCTCGGTGGTCAGGAACTCGTCGGCACGGGCGACGTCAACCTGGCCGGCCGTGGACGCGTTAGAGGCAAGCTCCGAGTAGCTCATGGCGCCGCCCGTCTGCAGGTCCACGAGGGTGTCAAGGCTCGAGATGGTCTGGGCGTCGCTGGAGCCCAGCACAGAGGCTATCTGCGACTCAGGCAGCGTGGCAAAGTAGGCCCACCTCGTGATCCATGCCTCGGCGTAGCTGTTGGAGCCAAGCTGGACGCTGCCAACGCGTGCGGAGCCGGCGTCACCGGCCTCCATGGAAGGCTCGCTCTCCTGCTCGATCTCGATGAGCGAGTAGTTGGGCATGCCGGTGGGATAGATCTTCAGCATGCCGTCTGAGGCGCTCCACTGCACCCGCCCCTGCCAGTACGCGGGGATGTCTACGGTAAAGCTGCCTCCATCGGCGACGTTGCCCTCCTGTGCGACCTGGGTGGCCGAAGGCTCCGGCACCTTCTGCTCCTCGGTCTTTGCCGTGGGCGGCTCGGCGCGCGTGGCGGCCACGCTCGTCGTCGCGCTCGTGGTCGCGGCAGGCGTGCTTGCGGATGGGGTCGCGTTGCCGCAGCCCGTGCAGGCGAGGGTCAGGGCAAGCGCGCCGGCGCTGGCAATCTGGATGCCATACTTGGTGTTCATGGGTGCTCCCTTCTGGCAGGCCTAGTCGGTGGCCACGCCGTACTGCGCGTAGTAGTCCTGGATTCGCTCGTAGCAGGCATCGTCAATGACAACACGGCCGGCCACCTCGCGGTTGTGCAGCTCGCTTACGACCTCGTCCATGCTCACGATGGCGGCGGTGGCAAAGCCGTAGCGCTGTGCGATCTCCTCAAGCGCGCTCACCTGGCCGTCGCGCCCCACCTCCTGGCGGTTGAGCGACACCATGAGGCCGCAGACCTCGATGTCGGCCGCGGCGGTGATGATGGGGTAGGTCTCGTCGATGGACTTGCCGGAGGTGGTGACGTCCTCGACGATCATCACGCGGTCGCCATCGCGCAACTCGGCTCCCATGAGGTTACCCGCGTCGGCACCGTGGTCCTTTGCCTCCTTGCGGTTGGTGCAGTAGCGCACCTCCTTGCCATAGAGGTCAAAGAGGGCGATGGCCGTGACCACAGAGAGGGGAATGCCCTTGTATGCCGGCCCAAAGACCACGTCAAAGTTGAGGCCAAAGGAGTCGTGGATGGCACG
>CAJOGH010000028.1 GCA_905233865.1 uncultured Atopobiaceae bacterium | reverse complement strand
CTCTTCTCGGCCGTCTTGGTGGCAGCCTTCTTGGTGGTGGCGGCCTTCTTGGCGGTCACGGTCGGGAGCTTCTTGGTGGTGCGACGCGTGCACTTGAGGATGGTGCCACCCAGGGGCGGGACGCGGATGACCACGGACTGGTCCCGGCCGTGGGCCGGAACGTCCTCGGTCTTGATGGGGCCATCGTTCAGGACGCCGGAGCCACCGTAGACCTTGTCGTCGGAGTTGAAGATCTCCTTGTAGGTGCCGGCGGCGGGGACGCCCAGGCGGAAGTCCTCGCGGGCGGCCACGTCAAAGTTGATGAGGACCACGAGGTCGTTCTTCTCGTCATCGCCCTTACGGATAAACGAGATGATGGACTGCTCGTTGTTGTCGGCGTCGATCCACTCGAAGCCATCGGCGGAGTAGCCGCGCTCCCAGAGGGCGGGCTCCTTCTTGTACAGCTTGTTGAGGGCAGCCACGAAGTTCTGGTGGTTGGCGTGCGCGTCGTACTGGGTCAGGAAGAACTCGAGGCCCTCGTAGTAGCGCCACTCGATGAACTGGGCGATCTCGTTGCCCATGAAGTTGAGCTTCGCGCCGGGGTGGGTCATCTGGTAGAAGGCCAGCGAGCGGAGGCCGGCGAACTGACGCCAGTAGTCACCAGGCATGCGGCCAATCAGGGAGCACTTGCCGTGGACGACCTCGTCGTGGCTGAGGGCCAGGATGAAGTTCTCGTTGAAGGCGTACATCATCGAGAAGGTCAGCTTGCTGTGGTTGCCCGGGCGCCAGGGGAAGTCGGTCTGCATGTAGTGCAGGGTGTCGTGCATCCAGCCCATGTCCCACTTCTGGTGGAAGCCGAGGCCGCCCTCCTTGGGGGGATAGGTGACCAGAGGCCAGGCGGTGGACTCCTCGGCCATCATCATGACGTCCTTGTGCTGGAGGCCGATGGTGGCGTTGACCAGGCGGACGAACTCGATGGCGTCAAAGTCCTCCTCGGTGCCCTTGCTGTTGAACTTCTTCTGCGCGGGATCGTCCACGCCAAAGTTCAGGTAGAGCATGGAGGTCACGCCGTCCACACGGATGCCGTCGGCGTGGTACTGGTCGCACCAGTAGAGAGCGTTGGAGACGAGGAAGGAGCGGACCTCGGGACGGGTGAGGTCGAACTTGATGGTGCCCCAGTTGGGGTGGACCTCTTTCTCGTAGAGCATCTTGCCGTTGAAGCTGGCAAGGCCGTGAGCGTCCTGGCAGGAGCCGCCGGGCACCCAGTCAAGGATGACGCCGATGCCAGCCTGGTGGCAGGCGTCCACGAAGTGCATGAACTGCTTGGGGTCGCCGTAGCGCGAGGTGGGCGCATAGTAGCCGGTGACCTGGTAGCCCCAGGAGCCGTCGAAGGGGTGCTCCATGACGGGCATGAGCTCGATGTGGGTGTAGCCCATCTTCTTGACGTACTTGACGAGTTCCTTGGACAGCTCGTCGTAGGTGAGGTAGGAGCCGCCGCCCTGCTCGCCCGCGGGAGGCTGGTTGCCGTTGCCGTCAAGGCCGTCGTCGTGGCGCTTCCACGAGCCCAGGTGGACCTCATAGATGTTCAGCGGCTGCTTGAGCAGATCGGTCTTGGCGCGCTTGGCCATCCACTCGCCGTCGCCCCACTCGTAGTGACGGATGTCATAGGTGCGGCTCGCGGTCCCCGGAGGGCACTCGGAGTAGAAGGCGTAGGGGTCGGCCTTATAGAGGCGCTTGCCATCCTCGGTGTCGATGGCGTACTTGTACAGGTCTCCCTCGTTGACGCCGGGGATGAAGATCTCCCAGATGTCACCGGTGGAGCGCTTGCTCATGGGGTACTGCTCGAAGTCCCAGTCATTAAAGCTGCCGGCAACATGGACGGCACGGACCTCGGGAGCCCAGACGGCAAATCGCCATCCGGCAACACCGTCGAACGTAGCGGGGTGGGCGCCCATCTTGTCAAAGCTGCGGAACCACTCGCCCTTCCCCAACACGAACACGTCCGCGTCGGTAATTGCAAGCTCCTTGTCGTTCTCGATCATGAATCCTCCTGTGATCTCGACCATTACATAAACCGCAGGTACACGTTGCGTTCGCGCAGCGCGCAAAAACCGCTTCGTTCAGGCTGCGGTTAAATGACAGTAATTGCGTTGCACGCACCTACCTAATATAACGCTACCGCCAGCAATTTGTTGCATGATTGCTGCTGACGTGTTCGTTTTGCGAGACGCGCGGCAATCGGGGACGCGTGCTGTGACTCCCGCGCGCGGTAGAATTGAGGCGCAGGCACACGACCGCAAGGAGGCGGCATGGCACGCGAGTCCAAGAAAGCCAAGCGTGAGCGAGCCATCGAGGTATGCGATCGCATGGGCCAGCACTATGCCGACGCCAAGCCCGCGCTGGACTTTACCGACGCATTCACCCTTACCATAGCCGTCCTGCTGAGCGCGCAAACCACCGACGCCGCCGTGAACAAGGCAACGCCCGAGCTCTTTGCGCGCTGGGGCACGCCCGAGGCCATGGCACAGGCGGACCCCGACGAGGTGGCGGAGGTCATCCACTCACTGGGGTTCTACAAGACCAAGTCGCGCCACTGCGTGGAGTGCGCGCGCACCATCATGAGCGACTTTGGCGGGCAGGTGCCATCCACCATGGAGGAGCTCACGCGCCTGCCCGGCGTTGGGCGCAAGACGGCCAACATCGTGCTCAACCATGCCTTTGGACAGGTGGAGGGCATTGCGGTTGACACGCACGTGTACCGGATCGCCACGCGGCTCAAGCTCACGAACGCGTCGACGCCTGCCGCGGCGGAGGCGGACCTGCTGAGCGTCATCCCCTCCGAGCTGTGGGGTCGCGTGAACCAGGAGTGGATACTGTTTGGGCGCCAGGTGTGCACCGCGCGCTCGCAGTCATGCGGCGACTGCTGGCTCGCCGACATCTGCCCCAGCGCCGGCAAGACGGGCAACCCCACGGCAAAGCGACGCCCTCGACGTACTCGCGGGTAGTTTGGCTCTTGTCGCCCGCCGCGGCAGTGGGCTGGAAACCACACAATACTTTGAGCCTGTTCGTATATAGCAACGGACTAAAAGTATTGAGCGGTCGTCACCACCGAGGCACACAATACTTTGAGCCTGTGCGTATATAGCAACGGACTAAAAGTATTGAGCGGTTATGGCGCCAACAGACCGAGCTCCTCCAAGAGCTGACGGCGTGTCAGCCTATTCTTGCGGCTCAGCTTCCTCGGCTTCCTCCCTGCCATCGCGCGCACCTGAGCTTCAAGCAAGCTAGCGGCTCCCTCGGAGGCCAAATTGTTAAGGGAAATAGAAAGAACCCGATACCCTAGGAGTTCCACCTCGTTGCGGCGACGCCGGTCGCGGGCAAAAGAAGTCGGGTCATCGTGTCTGCCAGAGTCATATTCCACAACAAGGCGAGCACAGGGAAGTAACACGTCACCGAGGTAGTACTGTCCAGTGACGATGTTCCTGGCCTCATTGTTCACAGGAATCAACGCGTTGGCTTCTATCGACTTGAGGCCAAAGCCTCCCCTCACGATTGATGTGGAGAACAGAACGCACATCTGGCTCTCTCGAGGAGAGGCCGCGAACGACCTGACGTTGGCAAGCGCCATCCTTGCCAGACGATTGCCATCGACGCCCTTGTAGCGATCCAGCGTTGCGGCAATACGTTCGGGGCTGGTCACCGCAGGACGATTCTTGAACTTGTCAAAGCCCCTGTCAGGAGCTTGGGTGTAAATGCCACAGAGCTCCATCCCCACCAGCGCGAGCTCTGACTGGCTGAGTATCGAGCCTAGCTGGAGATAGGTAAGCTCAGGTGAAGAGCACGGTATGCCATCGATCACACAGATGTCCGAGTCCCGCACCTCCTTGCTGATCGCGACCACATGAGCCGGTCCAGGATTCTTGCGATTGAGTCCGGCTGCACATGTGAGCCAGACATCCTCGGGCTTTGTTGGGATGTTGTCTTGGCACAGCACTCCGCAGACGGCTCGCGCGATTTGGCTTGGCGTTCCCCTAAGCAGCGAGGCACCTTGCATGCGCTCGTCCACAAGGGTTGTAAGCGGACAGGGACTGTGTTGGATCAAGTCCAGCAGATAAATGCTGCTTGGCCCGTACTGATCCTGCATGCAGGCTCTCATCCGCATTGAACGGATTAGGGCTAGTGCGGTTGTATGTGAGGCAAAGGCTTCCATGCACCAACACTAATCCTATGGGAGGCCAAGCGGAACCGTCGGAAGGCAAGAAAGAAAACTTTTGAAGTTCCGGCTTACAGAAACCGCTCAATACTTTTAGTCTGTTCGTATATAGCAACGAACTGTAAGTATTGAGCGGGTGCCAGCTGGAAGGCACACAATACTTTTAGTCTGTTCGTATATAGCAACGGACTGGAAGTATTGGGCGGTTTTGGTGCTGGCAAGGTGCACGGTGGCTAGAGATAAGAGCGTGCGAGTGCGACCCATGCGGGAAGCGAGCGCTCGATGGTGTCGTGCGCCACGCAGTAGCCCACGCGCACCCAACCGGTGCAGCCAAAGCTGTCAGACGGGACGGGCAGGATCTCAAAGCCCTTGGCGCGCTCCACGAAGGCGGCGGCGTCGGGCTCGGGCGAGCGCATCCACAGGTAGAAGGCGCCCTGCGGCTCGACAAAGTCAAAGCCGGCGTCGGCAAGCCCGCGGCACAGCAGCTCGCGGTTGGCGGCGTAGGCGGCAACGTCGGAGGGACAGTCAACACAGTCGGCGACCACGCGCTGGAGCAGCGACGGGGCGCACACGAAGCCCAGCTTGCGGCCAGCGCCGGCAACGGCGGCAACAAGATCGTCGGCGTCCGCGGCGCGCGGCGCCACGAGCACCCAACCAATGCGCTCACCCGGCATGGAGAGCGACTTGGAGTAGGAGTAGCACACGATGGTGCGGTCATAGACGTCCGGCACCCAGGGGACCTCGGCGCCGTAGGTGACCTCACGGTAGGGCTCGTCGGAAATGAGCGCGATGCGCTCGCCAGTCACCGCCTGGCCCTCGTCGAGCGCAGAAGCGAGGGCCACCAGGGTCTCGCGGGAGTACACGACGCCCACGGGATTGTTGGGCGAGTTGATGATGACAGCGCGCGTCCGCGGCGTGATGGCCTGAGCAAGCGCGGCAGCGTCCACCTGGAAGGTCACAGGATCAGCCATGACCTCGACGCAGACGGCGCCGGCGTTTGCAATCCAGACGGCGTACTCGGGGAAGTACGGGGCGATGACGATGACCTCGTCGCCCGCCTCGCACACCGCATTGAGCGCTATGGAGATCGACGCGGCAGCGCCACAGGTCATGTAGAGGTTCTCGGCCGTCGCGGCGCGCTCGCCAAACCGGCGGCACAACGAGGCCGCGATGGTCTCGCGCACCTGCGGGTCACCAGCGCCTGGCGTGTAGCTGTGCAGCGCGACGGGATCCCCCGCCACATGACGCTCGATGGAGCGTCGGACCTGCTCGGGTGCGGGGACGCTGGGATTGCCCAGACTGAAGTCAAAGACGTTCTCCGGGCCTATCTCCCGCTTGCGCTTGGCGCCATAGGCAGCCAGCTCGCGAATGGCGCTCTTGATCTGCCCAAAGGCAAGGCTCTGCTGGTTAATCATCCTGCTCGTCCTTAGCGGGCTCGTCCTGCTCGACCGCCTCCGCGGAAGCCGTAGCCTCGGCCTCCGGCGCGGTGGTCTCGGCCGCCGGCGCGTCGTCGGCGGCAGGCTCGACCTCGCTTGCGACAGGCGCGGGCTCGATGTCGTCGACGTCCTTGCCCAGCGACTCGATGGCGCGGGCGTCGTCGCGGCGCGCAAGGTACGTGGCCCAGTCGTCGCTCAGGAGCTTCTCCACCTCGTGACCCTCGATGGTCTCTTGCTCAAGCAGGATGCCGGCGATGGCGTCCATCTGGTCGCGGTGGGCGTCCAGGATGGCATAGGCGCGCTCGTGGCCCTCGCGCATAATGCGCGCGACCTCGTCGTCGATGCGCTTGGCGGTCTCGGCGGAGTAGTCCTGGTGGTCGGCGTAGTCGCGGCCCAGGAAGACCTCGTGCTGGGCTTCGCCAAAGACCTGCGTGCCCAGCGCGTCGCTCATACCAAAGCGCGTGACCATGTTGCGAGCCAGCTTGGTGGCGCGCTCCAGGTCGTTGCTTGCGCCGCTCGTGATGTCGTCGCAGAAGATCTCCTCGGCAACGCGACCACCCAGCAGCACAGCGACCTGGTCCAGCATCTCGTTACGCGTCTGGAGGAAGTGGTCCTCCTCGGGCAGCGAGAGCGTGTAGCCCAGCGCGTTGCCGCGGCTGATGATACTGATCTTGTGCACGGGGTCGGCGTTGTCCAGGACGTGGCCCACGAGGGCGTGGCCGCTCTCGTGATACGCGATCGTCGTGCGCTCGAGCTCGGTGATCTTGCGGCCCTTGCGCTCGGGGCCGGCGATCACGCGCTCCATGGCCTCCTCGATCTCGGGCATGCCAATCTGGGTCTTGTTCCTGCGCGCGGCAAGCAGCGCCGCCTCGTTCATCAGGTTGGCAAGGTCAGCGCCCGTGAACTGGGGCGTGAGCTTGGCCAGCTTCTCAAAGGAGATGTCCTCGGACAGGGGCTTGCCCTCGGAGTGCACACGCAGGATCTTATCGCGACCGCCTGCGTCCGGACGGTCAACCGTGACCTGGCGGTCAAAGCGGCCGGGACGCAGCAGCGCGGGATCAAGGATGTCGGGGCGGTTGGTGGCGGCGATCAGGATGACCGCGTCGTTGGCCTCAAAGCCGTCCATCTCCACGAGCAGCTGGTTGAGCGTCTGCTCGCGCTCGTCGTGGCCACCGCCCAGGCCGGCGCCACGCTGACGACCCACGGCATCGATCTCGTCGATGAAGATGATGGAGGGACTGGCCTCCTTGGCCTGCTTGAACAGGTCGCGCACGCGGCTGGCGCCCACGCCCACGAACATCTCCACGAAGTCGGAGCCGGAGATGCTAAAGAAGGGCACGCCCGCCTCGCCGGCAACGGCCTTGGCAAGCAGCGTCTTGCCCGTGCCCGGAGGGCCCACCAGAAGGACGCCGCGGGGGATCTTGGCACCCATGCGCTGGAACTTCTTGGGGTCGGCCAAAAAGTCACGCACCTCGCTGAGCTCCTCGACGGCCTCGTCGATGCCAGCCACGTCGGAGAACTTGACCTTGGGACGCGTCTCGGGCGTGGTGCGGGCCTTGGCGCGGCCAAACTGCATGGCCTGCCCGTTCTGGTTGTTCATGCGCGAGAACAGGAAGATCATCGCGCCCGCCACCAGAAGCACCGGCGCAACGTAGATCAGGAGGTCACGCCAGAAGTCGTCAGACGATGTGTCCACCTTGAACGTCGTCTCGGGGTGGCGCGTCATGAGCCTCTGAAGCTCGTCGGAGCCCACGTAGGTGGAGCGGAACTTGGCCAGCTTGCCCTGTGAGTTGGAGTCGCGGTCGGCGGTCATGTCCTCCTTGGACTTCCAGTAGCTGCCCGTGAGCGAGCCGTCCGCGGGCTTGTAGGTGGCATCGCTCACGCGACCCTCTTGCACGGCCGTGACATAGTCGCTCGTGGCGATCTCGTCGACGGCGTTGTTGCGGAACTGGCCGCTCATCGTGTTGATCACGAACGCGACCATCAGGCCAAAGAGGATGATGTAAAAGAGGCCGGCGCTGCGCCCGCCGGGGGTGGGGACCATCGAGTTACCGGGACGGTTGGGTGCTTTGTTGGACAACGTTTGACTCCTTTGTGGGGGCGGACGCCCGCCTTTTAGTTCTCGTAGACCTCAGGCTTGAGCACGCCGAGGTACGGAAGGTTGCGATAGTGCTCGGCATAGTCCAGGCCATAGCCAACCACGAACTCGTCGGGCACGTGAATGCCCACGTAGCGCGGGTTGACGGCCGGGCGCTTGCCGGGGATGTCCTTGACGGAGAAGGCCGCGACCTCAACGGAGGCGGCATTGCGGCTCTCGAGCATCTTGATGAGGTAGCTCAGGGTCAGGCCCGAGTCCAGGATGTCCTCGGCAATGAGGACGTGGCGCCCCTCGATCTTGGTGTCAAGGTCCTTGACGATGCGCACGACACCGGAGCTCTTGACGCCGTCGCCGTAGGACGAGACCGCCATAAAGTCCACGGTGCAGGGGCAGGTGATGCTCCTCATGAGGTCGGCGGTGAACACGAACGCACCGCGCAGAACGGCCACTACCAGCGGGTTCTTATCGGCATAGTCGGCGGAGATGGTCTCGCCCATCCGCTTTACGACCTCCTGGATCTCATCCTGGGAGAACAGGATCTCTTGGACGTCCGGGTGCATCTCAGCCATGATTTCCCCTTTGCGTTCCTGCGCCGCCGTCGGCGACGCTGCCGTTAGATGCCTCACGAAGTGTCAATTTTAGCAGCATATCGGTGCCGGGTGCGCAACGTGCGCGCTCGTCCGCACGAACACCAGCGACCCACACCACCGGGCCGATCGCGCTCGCGTGCACGACGGGCACACCGGCGCGGTCACGAGCGGGAACCTGCGCGTCGGCCAGCAGGTCAGAGAGCTTCTTGGACTGGCCGTGCATGCCTAGGGGGCAGGTGAGCTCGCCGGCCTGCGGGGAGTCGACCCACAGTCGGTCACCGCGCGCGTTGACACCACAGGCGCGGGCGTCCAGGAGCACCGACATGCGGTCCCACTCGCGGCCGTGGGTGCGGGCGAGCTCCACGGGGTTGGCGCCGGCGGGCGTGGGCGCGAGCTCCGCCACGAGCGTGCGGCCGTCGGGAAGGGACATGCTGCCGGGGACCTCGAGCCACCCGGGCTCGAGCGCGTTGTCGTAGGCGCGGGCGCGGACGAACAGAAGGCCATGCTCCACGCGGCAGTCCACGCCAACCGGGACGCTCACCGAGCCCTCCCCTGCCGATACGAGCATCAGGACTGCGGCTATGTGGCGCGCCTCGAGGCGCGACTGCGGGCAGACCTCGAGGATGCAGGCGCGGACGACCCTGCGCGCGATGGCCACGTCCGTGGCGGCCAGGCGGCGCGCGTCCAGCACGACGATGGTGGGCGCGGAGCGGCGCGTGAGCTCGCGCTTGGCTCGGGCGGCCACAGCGGTAAGGTAGGAGTCCTCGTC
>CAJOGH010000027.1 GCA_905233865.1 uncultured Atopobiaceae bacterium | reverse complement strand
CGGGAGGTCTCGCCCGCGCGGGCGAGCCACCCCAGAGCGTCATTTGGTGCATTTTGGCCCTCGCGCGTTCGAGATGACGCGCCAGGGTGGCGAGTGTATGCGACAGCGCCTACAGGATGCGCAGGCTCACGTCCTTGAGCTGTGCGCCGGAGACCTCGCTGGGCGCGGCACTCATGAGATCGGAGCCGGAGCTCGTCTTGGGGAAGGCCATGACGTCGCGAATGGAGTCGGAACCGGTGAGCAGCATGCACACGCGGTCCAGGCCCATGGCAAAGCCGCCCATCGGGGGCGCGCCATACTCCAGGGCCTCCAGCAGGAAGCCAAACTGGTCGTTGGCCTTCTGGTCGTCAAAGCCCAGGCGGTGCAGGACGCGCATCTGCAGGTCGGCGTTGTGGATACGCATGCCGCCACCGCCGGCCTCAAAGCCGTCCATGACAAAGTCGTAGGTGTAGGAGCCCACCTCGAGCGGGGCATCCTCGATCTTGTCAATATCCTCCACGACGGGCTGCGTGAAGGGGTGGTGCTCGGCGCCATAGCGCTTGGTGTCGGCGTCGTACTTGAACATGGGGAAGTCGACGACCCACAGGAAGTCATGGCCGGGGCGCTCGAGCCATGTGGCAGCGCATGCCGCCCAGGATCTCGTCGGCGCTCAGGCGGTCGGCCACGGCAAACATGACCAGGTCGCCGGGCTCCACGCCCATCTCGGACTTGAGGCCGTCCATCTCCTCGTCGCTGAAGAACTTGACGATGGGGCTGTTCACGGAGCCATCCTCGCGGAAGGCGATCCAGGCCAGACCCTTGGCACCAAAGGTGGCGGCCACGTCGGCGAGCTTGTCAATCTGCGCGCGCGGCCAGGTGCCGGCGCCCTTGGCGTTGATGGCCTTGACGTACTGGCCCTCCGTGGCGGCAGCCGTGGCAAACAGCTTGAAGCCGGAGGAGGCAAAGATGTCCGTCACGTCATGCAGCGTCATGCCGTAGCGCGTGTCGGGCTTGTCGGTGCCATAGGTGTCCATGGCCTCCCAGTAGGGCATGCGGCGCAGCGGCGCGGGGAAGTCGACGCCCACGGAGCCAAACGCGTGGGACAGGACCTCCTCCATGGCGGTGATGACGTCATCCTGGTCGCAGAAGCTCATCTCGACGTCCACCTGCGTGAACTCGGGCTGGCGGTCGGCGCGCAGGTCCTCGTCGCGGAAGCACTTGGCAATCTGGTAGTAGCGCTCGATGCCGCCAACCATGAGCAGTTGCTTGAGGAGCTGCGGCGACTGCGGCAGGGCGTAGAAGTTGCCCGGCTGAGTGCGGGAGGGCACGATGAAGTCGCGGGCGCCCTCAGGCGTGGACTTGAACAGGATGGGGGTCTCCACCTCGGTGAAGTCGAGCTTGTGCAGGCCCTCGCGCATGGCGTGGGTAAAGTCGGAGCGCAGGCGCATCTTGGCCGCCAGCTCGGGACGACGGAGGTCCAGGTAACGGTAGCGCAGGCGCGTGTCCTCGGCGGTGTCGATGCCATCCTCGATCTGGAACGGCGGCGTCTTGGAGGTGTTGAGGACCTCGATGTGGCTCACCAGGACCTCGACCTCGCCGGTCTCCAGCTTGGGATTGATGGTCTCCTCGTCGCGGCCCTCGACGGTACCGGTCACCAGGATGGGCCACTCGGAGCGAATGGTCTCGGCCGCGTGGAACGCCTCGCCGCCAGAGTGCTCGGGATCAAAGGTGAGCTGCGTGAGACCCGCGCGGTCGCGCAGGTCAACGAAGATCAGGCCACCGTGGTCACGACGACGCCAGACCCAGCCGCACAGCGTGACGGTCTTGCCGATGTCCTCGCGGCGCAGCTCGCCACAGTCATGGGTGTGCAGGGAATACGTGCTCATACAACAAATCCTCTCGTCTGTGCCGCCCCGTGTCGGAACGGACGGCCTACCAACAGACGGCGCGCGATGGCGTAGACAGCGTCTCGCGCGCAGCCAAGGCAAGATGATAGCAATGCATAAAAGACGACCGCATCACGAGATGCGGCCGTCTCAAAATCGTTACGAACGCAAGTGGGCGACAAGAGCCAGGAGAAGCTACTCTCACGCAGCGTGCGGGCGAATGAGCGCCGCGGCGGCCACGAAGCTGATGGCGACAAACACCAGGATGTTGTCGAGTGCCGTGCCCTCGTCGCCGGTGGCGGGGATCTGCCCGGCACTCGAGGCTGAGGCCTGGACGTTGGAGGAGGAGCCAGCAACGACCGTGCCGGGGTCGGCGACCTCGGCCTCAGGCTCAAAGGTGGGAGCGGCACCGTTGAGCGTGACGGTCACGGAGTTGCGCGCGGACGAGTCGCTCACGGTGAACTCGACGTCCTCGGGAGCCTCGAAGCCCTCGGGGACCTCGGCCACGTGGACGACGTAGTCGGCACCAGCCACCAGGCCAAAGACCGTGGTCGCACCCTCGGAGCTCGTGACCGTGCGGACGGTGGCGCCCGAAGCGGCGCGCACCTCAAGGCGAGCACCCGGGACGGGGTTGCCGTTGGCATCGACGCAGCTCACGGAGGTCTGCGTGATGGTAGAGGTCACGTCAAAGGAAGTGGCGCCGTCCGCCGCGACGGTTGCGATGTAGCCTGACGCGCCATGCACGTTGAGCTTGTAGGAATCGACAACGATGCCGCCGCCTGCCGTGTAGGTGGCGTCCTGGGTGCTGGCGATGATGGTGTCCACCGTACGGGTCTCGCCGTCCACGACAGCCTGGACGTCGATGTCAAAGGTGGCGCGCATGCCAGCGGCATCGTCAGAGTCGTTCCACGTGACGTTGATGGTCGCAGGGTCGGAGGTGACGGCAAATGCGGGCGTCGCTGCGCCTGCAAGTAAGAAAACGCCCGATAGGACGGATACAACTAGTGCAGGGAATCTCATGTGTGCTCCTGTCATTCTCCTGGTGTGTGTTAGCTTCGTATGAGAAGACAGCGTCATAATAGCACACGGAAGCACGCAAGCGCGAGAAACAGGAGCAGTTTATGGACGTACAGGCAGTCATCTTTGACATGGACGGGACCATCCTGGACACGCTGACGGACCTCATGTCCTCCCTCAACGAGACACTCGAGGCCTTTGGCATGGAGCAGGCGACGCGCGAGGAGACGCGCATGCGCGTGGGCAACGGCGTCAACAAGCTCATCGAGCGCTCCGTCCCCGAGGACACCGACCCCGAGCTGCTCGCGCGCATACAAACAAAGTTCCGCGAGGTCTACCAGCGTAGGTGCGAGGAGACCACCGCGCCCTTCCCCGGCATCATCCGCATGCTCGACGACGTGGCCGACGCCGGCATCGCGTGCGCCGTCATATCCAACAAGGCGGACTCCGCCGTCCAGAAGCTGGCCGAGGAGGTCTTTGGCGGCCGCTTTGCCATTGCCGTGGGCGAACGAGAGGGCTATCCCCTCAAGCCCGCGGGCGACGCGATGATCGCCGTTATGACCGAGATGGGTGTGGACCCCGACAAGGTCCTCTACGTTGGCGACTCCGACACCGACATCGAGTTTGCCGCCAACGCCGGCGTGGCCTTCGCGGGCTGTGCCTGGGGCTACCGCGGAACCGACTTCTTGCTGGACCACGGCGCGACGCGCATCCTGGACACACCCGACGAGCTGCTCGACGTCATCCTGAGCGCGTAGCTAGACCAACGCAATACAAGAAGAGCCTCCTGCGGCGGCGTTGCCACAGGAGGCTCCTCTTGTCCTATGTGAGGCCCTACTCCTTGATGAGGTTCTTGAGCTCGTCAGAGTAGGAGTTCTCGTTCGCGTTCTTCTTGGGCGCGCGTTTGGCGTACATCTTGACCATGGCCGTCGACTTCTGGATGGGGCGCAGCGTGCCGGCTCCGGCAACGCAGCCACCAGGGCAGCCCATGCCCTCAAGCAGGTAGCCGTCGTAGGCACCCTTGGCCGCCTTCTTCAGAAGCGCGCGGCACTCGCGCAGACCATGCGCGGACTCGACCTTGACCTCGCGGTCGGGATCCTCGTCCTTGATAAGGTTGACCACGGCCTGGGCCACGCCACCAGCGACCGCAAAGGAACGACCGTCCTCGCTGGCCTCCTGGAAGTCGGACGTGTCCTCGGGCTCGAGCTTCGTGTACTCCACGCCCACCGTGTCGAGCATGGCCTGGACCTCCTCGAAGGTCAGGACGAAGTCAACCTCTGAGCGAATCGTACGACGACGCGCCTCGAGCTTCTTGGCGGCGCAGGGGCCAATGAAGGCCACGCGCGCGTTGGGGTGCTTGGACTTGATGAGGCGCGCGGTGAGCACCATGGGCGTGAGCGCCATGGAGATGCACTCGGCCTGCTCGGGGAACTCCTTCTTTGCCATGGCGGCCCAGGCGGGGCAGCAGGACGTCGCCATGAAGGGCAGCTTGTCGGGAACCTCGTCCATGAAGTCGTGGGCCTCCTGGATGGTACAGAGGTCGGCACCGAGCGCGACCTCCTCCACCGACGAGAAGCCGATGGTCACGAGCGCGGCGCGCAGCTTGCCCACCTCGCCCTTGCCTCCGTACTGGCCCACGAAGGCGGGCGCCACGGCGGCGATGACCTCCTCGCCCGCACGGATGGCACGGATGACCTGGAAGATCTGGCTCTTGTCGGCAATGGCACCAAAGGGGCAGTTGACCAGGCACTGGCCACAGCTCACGCACTTGTCGTAGTCGATGTCGGCGCGACCGTGCTCGTCGGTGCGAATGGCGTCCATGCCACAGGCGTCCGAGCAGGGGCGCGTGTGGTGGTGGATGGCGTGATAGGGGCAGACGCTAAAGCAGCGGCCGCACTTGATGCACTTCTCTTGGTCGATAAGAGCCTTCTTGTTCTTGAAGGAGATGGCGCCCTTGGGGCAGATCTCACGGCAGGGGTGCGCCAGGCAGCCCTGGCAGTACTTGCCCACCTTGTAGACGTTGTCCTGGCAGCCGTTACAGGCAAACTTGATGATGTTGACCAGTGGCGGCTCGTAGTAGGACTCGGTGCCACAGGCAGCCTCCAGGCCGGCGGAGATGTGGTCGGGCTGGTCCACGTCCTGCAGCGACAGGCCCATGGCCAGGCGGATGCGCTGGGCCACGATGGCACGCTCCAGGAAGATGGACTCGCGGTAGGTGGCAACCTCTCCAGGAATGATGTCGTAGGGCAGGCGGTCGAGCTCGGCACCCGTCTCCTCGTCAGTCCTGTCCTGGTAGGCAATGCGCGCTACCTCGCGGAAGACCTTGCGGCGAATCTCGGTCAGGTTGGTGTAGACGCCGCGCATGGTGTCTGCCATAGTCCCCTCCTTGCTGTGGTGGAAGCACGTCAATCATCTTAACGTATGAGAGCTGAGTTCTAGGCACCGACGGCCATGCGATATGCCCTCACCATAGAAATCGGGCGGCAGGGCAAACCTGCCGCCCGACGCATCCGAGCGAGACCCTACAGACCGTACCAGGCGATGCCCTCGCCGCGCCAACCGAGGTTGATAAGAGCGAGGTGCTCGCCCCTGTCGGACGTGAAGTTGTGAGCTCCCGCGACGGCGTTGGGGTTGTACTCACGCCAGATCGGCTTTCCGGCCAGGCCGGCAGAGCGCCAGCCGATGCCCTCGTAGCTCCATCCCGCGCCGACCAGGGCGTCGCGCTCGCCCGCGCTGATCGTGTAGTGGTGGTCGCCTGCGTATGCGTTGTACAGGCGGTAGACCGGCGAGCCGGCCGTCGGCGCAACCCACCCTATACCCTCGTAGGACCAGCCCGCCGCGGCCGTGGCGTCGCGCTCGTGCACGCTGGCCGTGTAGAAGTGCTCGCCTGAGTTGGGGTTGTACAGGCGGTACATCGGCTGACGTCCCACAGACTTGCTCCACTGCGCAAAGAGCCAGTCGCCGCCGGCGCTGAGCCTAAAGGGTGAGCCAGGCATATACATCGTGCCTGAGCCATCGGCCTTCGTGTTCCAGCCCACGAAGTCGTAGCCCCCGCGGCTATAGGCGCAGGGGGCAAGGCTGACGATGGCGCCAGACTCACCGTAGGCAATGGCCATCGATCCGGCCGTGGAGCCGTTGCCCACGTAGGCGATACCGGAGCGCGCCGGGATGTCGTCAACGACGCGGACTTGCGGATAGAAGGCAAGGCCGGAGAAGACTGCCGTATACGTGGTCTGACCTGGCACGCCAAACTGCGGTTCACGCGTGACGACGGACGTGGTGGGCACGGTCTGAGAGTCGACCTCGCCACAACGACCGCACACGCGCTGGGCCGTGACCGAGCTGTTGTCGGGAGCCCACTCATAGGTCGGCTCTCCCCACTCGTGGCCAAGCGCGTGCACGACGACGGCCTCCTCGTGGACCCACTCGCCGCCAGCGGAGTCCTTGAACAGCATCCCGCATTCCTCGTCCGCGCACTTCCAGTACTCGATGTTACCGTCCTCCGTACACGTGGCCGGCTTAGCCGCGACGCGCACGAGCCGGTGCACATGCCCGACCTTGGGGATGAGCCTCGTCTGCATGTGCGTGAAGTCGTTGTGGCAGATGCGCAGCATCTCGCCCTGCTCGCTTTCCGTGGCCGCCTTGACGATGCGCCATTCGCCCCAGTCATGACCGGTCGCGTGAACGACGGTTGCCTCCTCATGCACCCAGTCGGTACCACCCTCGTCAGCAAAGCACAATCCGCAGGGGTCCTCGCCCTCCGTGCACTTCCAGTACTCGATGTTGCCATCCTCGGTGCAGGTAGCCGCCTTCGCCTCAACATGTGTGAGTCCGTGGACGTGGTTTAGCTTGGGCACGATGCGGAACTCAACATGCAGTGGGTCATGCTCGCACGCGCGGCGCTCGACGCCGACCACCGTCTCCGAGGGCGCACGCACCACGGTCCACGGCCCCCACTCGTGCCCGGTCGCGTGGATGACGGTTGCTTCCTCGTGGACCCACTCAGTCGCAGCCTCGTCAGCAAAGCGCATGCCGCAGGGATTCTCGCCTTCGGTGCACTCCCAGTACTCGGTGTTGCCGTCCTCGGTGCAGGTGGCAGCCTTGGCCTCGACGTGCGTGAGTCCGTGCACATGACCGGTCATGGGAATCGCGCGCGACTGCGTGTGGCTCTTATCGCGCGTGCAGGTCCGCGTTTCCAGGCCCTCTTGCGTCTCGGTGGCCACCCTGACACGCTGCCAGTCGCCCCAGTCATGACCGAGTGCGGGGATGTCCTCCTTCACGTCCGAGAAGATCTCGCCGCATCCCTCGCAGTACTCCACCGTCCGACGCAGCCCCTTGGCGGTGCACGTGGGCGCCACCAGCTCCGAGCTCACCGTCTTGTGCACATGCTCGTGACCCTCGAGCGTGTTGCTCACGAGGAGCATGCCGCCCGTCTCGTCGGGGGGATACACCTTTGTCGTGTAGCCCTCGACCGCCTCCTCGGTCACCGTGTAGACCGCGTCCCAGTAGGTGCCGGGCACCACGAACTCGATGGCCCAAATGCCGCTCTTGTCCGCCGTGACCTCCTGCGAGTCGATCTTGTTACCATCCTTGAGCAGGTTGATGGTCACGCTCTTGGGCCGCGTCTTGCCCGCATTGTCGTCATCCGTCCAAAAGACCATGCCACTGAGCGTCGTGCTCTGCTTGGCGCCGTTGAGGACATTTGTGACCGCGAAGCCCCTCGCATAGGTGAGGTACCCCTCGACCTCGTCCTCCGTCACGGTGTAGGTGACGCGCTCGCCGTCGACAAACGCCGGGCGCTCGCCTAGGTCCCACGTCCAGCCGCCCTCGGCCGTGACCGTGGTCGAGTCGATCACGCGGTCGTCGGCCAGAAGGTGGACGACCACGCTGTCGGGACGCTTCCCCTCGGCGTCGTCATTGTCCCTCCACAGGACCTCACCTTTTGCCTCAACCTTCTCTTGGGGCGTGTGGGTGAGCACGATCTCGAGACCCGGGCCGCCCTCGCGCTGACGCACCTCGCACGCATACGTGCCATCACCGTCACCCGCGATCTTGTCCCACATGACCGTGACGTCTCCAGGCGCGTATCCACCGTCAAGCGTGACCCTCCAGTTGGCGGCCGGCGTAATGCTCACGGGATCGGCAACGCCCGCGACCGAGACCTGCAGGCTGTCGGGCCGCAGGCCGTCCTCGTCGTCAGCGTCGTTCCACAGGACCCTCACTGGTGTGTTCTGCTCGCCCCAGGTTGCCGTGAACGTGACGTCGCCGTTGACGATGAACTCCTGGCCCGGGTAGACCTTCCAGGTGTCGCCACCGACGACGTTGTCGTACTTGGCCTCCCAGCACTGGAAGTACTTGCCCTCCGAGTTGGGGTTGGCGTAGATGCACTCCGAGACGGGCAGTTTGGTCCCGTAGAGCACATAGGACGAGTCGGACACCTCGTCGCCGAAGCCCGACTTCACCGTGACCTTGCAGTACTCCGTCCCCGCGAAGAAGTTGGACGACCACACGATCCTGCTGTACTCGGCGTTCTCCCCGTCCATGTTGATGCGGCCGATGTACTTGCCCGCCTTGTCGATGAGAAGGCCTCCCTCGCCGAACACGGCTTCGAGGACCTTATCGGCGATCTCGAGTGGCGTAGCGCTGGGCTCGTCCGTGCCATTGAGACCCACGAAGTACATATAGTCGATGGCCTCCCCTGCCGTCGTGGGAAGGTCGTCGTGGCCGTGGTCGGCAAAGAACCTCTTCAGGTTCCTGATCTTCGCGTCGGCGTTGTCATCATGGCCGCCATCGGGCTCCTGGACGCTCGTGACGACATCCTCCTTCACCGCGCCGCCCAGGATATCGGCGTCGGCATCGCTGCACTCGAGCACGACCTGCCCACGGCAGTCCTTGAGCTGCGGGTACTCTGTGAGCCTCTTGCCAAAGACACCGTCCTCCATATAGAGATAGGGCTTGCCTGTCGAGGGGTTGATCTGCGTGGAGAGCTCGTCATGCAGGTGCTTGCGGATGCGCGCCATGCCCTCGTCGTACACGTCGTCCACGCTCTCAATGGCCACCACCATCGTGATGGTCTCAGTTGGGTGCTCCTCCAAAAACGTCTTGATCCACCCAAGCGTCTTCTTGAACGTCAGGAAGTCATAGTCGTCGTGGTCGATGTCGGAGGTGCGCTCGTCAAAGGCAAAGTAGGTCCCGCCGTCCGGGTCCTTGCCGTGGCACAGGTAGAGGTCCTCGCCGTTGTCCTCGTGGGGCCCCGGAGGCCAGCCTGGCTCCACATAGTACGTGTTGAGGCGCAGATCGAGGTGGCGGATGCCATCGATGAGCTGCTCGTCAATGTAGCGCCTCTGGCACTTAGCATATTTTGCAGCGATAGTGCTGAAAACCGACGCACCAAGGATGTTGACGATCACCAAGGCAGGAAGCCCTAAGAACGTGCTCGCAATGTCGCCGCCCAACTGGATGTACTTTGCAATATTGCCCGTAGTGAGATTCGCCACGACCCTCCTGGTCGCGGAGTCATGCGTGCCGGGGACGTCAATCTCGTTCAGGCGTCGCTCGCCCGACAGGCCGCTCATCCAGTTCACGCCCGTGAGGGTGCCGACGTCACGGTTGACCTGACTGCCTGGCTCGACGAAGCTCGCGTCGTCGACCGTGGCCTTCCTCGTAGAGGCCTCAGTCCCCTCGAGGTACACCTCGTAGCCGTCGTTGGACAAGAAGAACGTGGCTGGGTCCTTGCCGGCATTGTCGTTTGAGTAGCCGCTCGTGAAGACGACGCCCACACCTTTCTCGCAGCGCACGCCGACGCTCGCCGCGCCCGCGTCGCCCTCGAG
>CAJOGH010000026.1 GCA_905233865.1 uncultured Atopobiaceae bacterium | reverse complement strand
GTCGGCGATCGTGGCACCGCAGAGCGCACGCACGCGCTCGGGGTCCATGGACACGACAACGGGCTCGGCGGGCGCGGGGTAGACGTCCACGATGCCGGGGCAGACCTCGGCGCCGCAGCAGCTCTCAAAGAGGGCGGCGGCAATGGTGGCCACGTCGGCGCAGGAGGTCGCGTCGACGGTGCGCTCAAAGCGGATGGACGCCTCGCTCATGAGGTCCAGGTTGCGGCTCGTGCGCGAGATGTGGCCAGCGTCAAAGCAGGCGCTCTCCAGCAGCACGTCCACCGTGGTCTCGTCGATCTCGGAGTTGGCGCCGCCCATGACGCCGGCAAGGGCCACCGGCGTGGCGCCGTCGTCGGTGATGACGCCCATGTCGCTCGTCAGCTCGCGCTCGACGTCGTCAAGCGTCACGATCTTCTCGCCATCCGTGGCGGCACGCACGACGATGTGGCGACGGCCGTCGCGCTCGCTCAGCTTGCCCAGGTCAAAGGCATGGAGCGGCTGGCCGGTCAGGAACATGACGTAGTTGGTCACGTCAACGACGTTGTTGATGGTACGGGCGCCGGCGGCACGCACGCGACGGGCCAGCCACTCGGGGCTGGGGCCCACCTTCACGTTGCGGACCACGCGCGCCGCATAGCGCGAGCAGATGCTTGCGTCGGCGATCTCGACGTCGACAAGAGCCGACGCCTCGGGGCCGCTCTCGTTTGCCACGCGCGGCAGGTCCACGCTCACGTCACGGTCAAGCACCGCGCCTGTCTCGCGCGCCATGCCCACCATGGACAGGCAGTCGGGGCGGTTGGGCGTGATCTCGCAGTCCAGGACCGTGTCGGAGAGACCGGCATAGGTCGCAAAGTCCACGCCCACGGGCGCGTCGGCGGGCAGGATCATGATGCCCTCGTGGTCATCGGAAAGCCCGAGCTCGCGGGCCGAGCAGTTCATGCCGCAGGACTCGACGCCACGCAGCTTGGACTTCTTGATCTTGAAGTTGCCGGGAAGCACGGCACCGATCATGGCGACGACGATCTTGTCGCCCTGCTCAAAGTTCTGGGCGCCACAGACGATCTGGAGGTCGGCGGGGTTGCCGTCAGCGTCGAGGTTCTTGTTGCCCACGCTCACCTTGCAGAGCCACATGTGGTCGGAGTCGGGGTGGGGCTCCTTGGAGACGACCTGGCCGGTCACCACGTGGTCGAAGTCGGCGCCCAGGCGCTCGACGGCCTCCACCTCGGTGCCGGTGCGGACGTACTCCGCCACGAGGTCGGCGGGCTCTGCCGGGACCTCGACCATGCTCTTGAGCCACTCATATGAAACGCGCATCGCAATGCCTTTCTTGTTGCGGGAATTCTTCGGGGGCGCAGTCTTAGAACTGGCACAGGAAGCGCATGTCGCCGGTCATAAGCATGCGCAGGTCGGGCAGGTCGTAGCGAAGCGCCGCGACGCGCTCGACGCCAATGCCAAAGGCAAAGCCGGTGTAGCGCTTGGAGTCGATGCCGCAGAAGTCAAAGACCGCGGGGTCCACCATGCCGGCGCCCAGGATCTCGATCCAGCCGGTGTTGTTGCAAAAGCGGCAGCCCTCGCCATGGCACACGCCACAGGACACGTCCACCTCGCAGCTGGGCTCGGTGAAGGGGAAGAAGTGCGGACGGTAGCGTGTGGCACGGTCCTCGCCAAAGATCTGGCGGCAGAAGTAGTCGAGCGTGCCCTTGAGGTCGCCAAAGGTGATGCCCTCGTCGACGACCAGACCCTCGACCTGCGTGAACTGGGGCAGGTGGTTGGCGTCGGCCGTATCGGGACGGAACACCGTGCCCGGGCAGATCATAAAGATGGGCGGCTCGGTCGTCTCCATCGTGTGCACCTGCACGCCGGAGGTCTGGGTGCGCAGCAGCACGTCGGACTCGCCCAGGACGTGGGTGGGCTTGCCCTCGGGAGCGTTGTCCACCACATAGAAGGTGTCCTTGGCCGAGCGGCTGGGGTGGTCCTCAGGTGCGTTGAGGGCCGTGAAGTTGTACCAGGTCGTGTCCACGTAGGGACCGTCGACGACGTCATAGCCCATGCCGCAGAAGATGTCCTCGATCTCCTCGCGGATGGAGCTTATCAGGTGCTGGGTGCCCAGGGGCGTCTGCGTGCGGCCGGGCAGCGTGATGTCGGCGCTCTCGCGCTCGATACGGGCGGCCAGCAGCTGCTTGGCAAGCTCGCCCTTGCGCGCCACCAGCGCACTCTCGATCTGGCCGCGAACCTGGTTGGCAAACTTGCCCACGGCGGGACGGTCCTCCGGGGCCACCTTGCCCATCTGCTTCATGAGCATGGTGAGCTCGCCCTTCTTACCCATCGTGCGGACGCGCAGGTCCTCGAGGGCCTCCAGGGACGTCGCCTGCGCAAGCTGCTGCGCGAGCTGGTCCTGGACCGCCTTGAGATCGTCGATCAGTGCCATCAAAACCCCTTCCAAAACAAAAAACCGTCCTTGAGACATCGGGCCTCAAGGACGGATGATTCCGCGGTACCACCTTGATTGGTGCTTGCGCACCCACTCTTGCGCCCCGTGCCGTGGGGCCGACGGCTTGCCTACTTGCCGCACGGCGGCGTTCAGGTCGCGGCTGGTGGAGTGAACTCGAATGCCTTACCAGCGCAGGAGCCTCTCAACCGGTTGCCCGGGCTCCCTCTCTGTCCGCCGGAAGACGCGAGGCACGCGACCTCTCCGTCATAGCCTAGTGGCACATGGTAGCACATGCGCCACGACGCACCCCTAGCGCTCCTCGGGATAGTAGAAGTCCCACGAATAGCGCGCATCGGTCATGAGGGCCATGACGTCGCGGCTCACGGCAAGCTGGAACTCTGCGAGGCTCTTGTCGCCCGCCACCGCAGCCTCCATGTCGGCAAGCACATAGGCGAGCGCCTTGTCCCGCTGGCCCGCGCGCACCTCCTCCACGCGGCCATCCTCGGTCCACACGATGCGGGCAGAGTCGGCACGCGGGTACTCGTCGATCTCTATGTAGCACCTGTCGCAGCTGACCAGCGCGCGCTTGGGCTGCTTGGAGTGCATGGACAGCGAGATAGTAGCAATCTGCCCCTCGGCGTTGCGCATGACCATGCCAGAGAGGTCGTCGGTGCCCGTGAAGGCGGGCGTCATGAGGCTGTGCATCTGGTCGGGCGCGCTGGCCAGAAAGAGGCGCGCGGCCGTGAGCGCGTAGATGCCGATGTCGAGCATGGCGCCGCCGGCCAGGTTGGGATTAAAGAAGCGGTTGTTGGCGTCGAGCTCCTTGTAGCTGCCAAAGTTGTTCTGCACGAGGTTCACAGGGCCAAAGTCGCCAGCGAGCATCCGACGGCGCAGCTCCTTGTAGAGCGGCATGTGCAGGATGGTGCAGGCATCCATGAGGATGACGCCGTTGTCACGAGCAAGTGCGATGGCCTCGTCCAGCTCCGCGGTGTTGAGCGTAATGGACTTCTCGCACACCACGTGCTTGCCTGCCGCGAGCGCCGCGCGCAGGTAGCGGATGTGCGTGTTGTGCGGCGTCGTGATATAGACGGCGTCGATGTCCGCGTCGGCAAAGAGCTCGTCGGCCGTCTCGTAGACCTTGGGCACGCCATGGCGCGCCGCGTAGTCGAGCGCCTTTGCATGCGTGCGGTTGGCGACGGCGTCGATGTGGCGACCCTGCGCCGCCAGGGCGTCCGCCATCTCGTTGGAGATGATGCCGCACCCAATGACACCCCACCTGAGCTCGGGAGCTTTCATGACTTCCTCCTATCGTACGTGTGTGCAGAGCGCAGTGTCCGCTTCCATACCTGTCCCTTTTCTCATGTTGAGAATGGTACCTGTCCCCATTATCAGGGCGAGAAGAGCCTCAGGCCTGGTAGGCTACCTCGCCGGCGACGTAGGTGGCGCGAAGGTCAAGCGAGCGGTCAAAGACTACCAGGTCAGCGGGGCGGCCGGGCACCAGCGCGCCGGCGACATCACCCAGGCCACAGGCGCGGGCGGGCACCTCGCTGGCCATGCGGATGGCCTCGTCGGGACTGACCAGGTGCCAGTCAACGACATTCTTGACCGCAACGCACAGGCGCAGGATGGAGCCGGCCAGGTTGCCGCCATCACGCAGGCGGGCGGCGCCATTGGCCACCACCACGGGAAGCTCGCCCAGGGTGTAGTCGCCGTCGGGCATGCCACCGGCGCGCATGCAGTCGCTGATGAGCATCACGTGCTCCCAACCCTTTGCCGCCACGAGCGCGCGCACGGCCACAGGGTTCACGTGCAGACCGTCGCAGATAACCTCGACGTACGTGCCGTGGCTCGCCATGGCGCCGCCGACCATGCCCGGCTCGCGATGGTGCAGGCCGCGCATGCCGTTGTAGGTATGGGTGAACTGGGTGGCGCCAGCGTTGACGCAGGCAAGCACGTCATCGATGCCAGCGTCCGCATGGCCCAGGCTCACCACGAAGCCCTTGGCCGACGCCTGGGCACAGAACTCGGGCGCGCCGTCGCGCTCGGGGGCGATCGAGATCTTCATGGGCAGACCGTCAGCGGCGGCCGCCCACTCGAGCATCGCGTCCATGCTGGGGTCGCACATGTAGGCCTCGTTCTGCGCGCCCTTGTACTTGAGCGTGAAGAAGGGCCCCTCCAGGTGGATGCCGCCAACTCGGGTGGCGGGCTTGTCTGCGGCCTCGCGCACGTAGGCAGCCACGGAGGCGCACGCCGCGCGCGTGTCCTCGCGCGTCGCCGTGAGCGTCGTGGGCATCCAGGTGGTCACGCCGGCGCGGGGCAGCGCGCGACACATCTCGGCCACGCCGTCGGCGTCCAGGTCCATGACGTCATGGCCCACAAATCCATGGATGTGGGTGTCCACCAGGCCAGGACCCACGATGGCGTCACCCAGTTCCACGACGTCCGTGTCGGGACGCTCGCGCGTGTAGTGGCCCAGGCGCCCGTCGTGTACGGGCAGGTAGCCCTCGCCCATGGTGGCGCCGGGAAGGACGAACTCGGTAGCGTGCAGGCAGAAGCTTCTCAAGGCTGATCCTCTCCTTTGACTCCCATGACCGAGGCTCTTGTCGACCAAGAGCGCAAGGGGCTACGCCTTAGGGCACAGCTCCAGGGCGGCCTCGTCGGCGACGACGATGCAGTTGGTGTGCAGCTGCAGGATGGACGCGGGCACGTTGGGCGTGACCGGGCCGTAGCACATGTCATGGACGGCCTGAGCCTTGTCGGAGCCACTGGCAAGGATGAGGATGCGGCGCGCCTGCATGATGGTCTGCACGCCCATGGTGTAGGCCTGGCGCGGCACGTCCTCGGCGCGCTCGAACAGGCGGCTGTTGGCCTCGATGGTGCTGGGCGTGAGGTCCACGCAGTGCGTGCCCTTGGAGAACACCTCGTCGGGCTCGTTGAAGCCTATGTGGCCGTTGCGGCCGATGCCCAGAAGCTGCAGGTCAACATAGCCGGCCTCGCGCACGATGCGGTCGTACTCGGCGCAGGCGGCCTCGGCGTCCGGGTTGGAGCCGTCCGGCACGTGGGTGCGCGCGAGGTCGATGTTGATGTGGTCAAAGAAGACGTCGCGCATGAAGTAGTGGTAGCTCTGGGGGTCGCTGTGGGTCAGGCCGCGGTACTCGTCCAGGTTGTAGGTGCTCACCTCGGCAAAGTCCACGTCACCCTTCTCGTACCACTTGATGAGCTGCTTGTAGCAGCCAATGGGGGTGGTGCCGGTGGCAAGGCCCAGCGTACACGCAGGCTCAAGAATCACCTGGGCAGAGATGATGTTGGCGGCCTTGCGGCTCATGTCGTCATAGTCCCTCACGGAAACGATCTTCATGCTGGCACCTCCTGATAGCTGGTTATGTAATCAAGCGCAGTGTAACAATGCCGGCCGCACGCAGATGGCACGGCCGGCAATGCACGAAACAACTATGTTAGGCGCCTCACCTAGGCGTTCAGCGCCAGGTATGCCGACCCGTACATGGCGGCGTCGTTGCCCAGCTGGCAGGGCAGGATCTTGGCATCCAGCCCCGACTTGAGCGCATAGCGCTCGTAGGCCGCGCGCAGCTCACGGTCAAAGACGTTATAGCCGTTGGCCACGCCGCCGCCCACCAGGAAGACCTCGGGGTCCACCACGCAGCCGATCTGCGCCATGGCAAAGCCCAGGCGGTCGACCATGGTATCCACGGCCATGCTGGCGCAGGGGTCGCCGTTGACCAGCGCGTCAAACAGGGCGATGGTGTCGGTGGCGTGACGGAGCTCCACGGGCTCCATCCCGCGGCGCTCGCACGCGTCCAGATACACCTGGATGACGCCCTTGGCCGAGGCGTACTGCTCAAGGCAGCCCTTGCGGCCACAACCACAGGTGCGCGTCTCGTCGGGCTTGACAGTGATGTGGCCAATCTCGCCACCGCCGCCAAAGGCACCGTTGACCAGGTTGCCGTCGACGACGATGCCGCCGCCCACGCCGGTGCCCAGGGCCAGCAGCACGACGTTCTTGTAGCCGCTGGCGGAGCCACGCCACATCTCGCCCAGGATGGCCGCGTTGGCATCGTTGAGGATGACTACCTTGGTGTTGGGATAGGCCTCCTTGAGGCGCTTGGTCCCTGCCTCGGGGTCAAAGTTGATGTTGGGAAGGAACAGCACGTGGCCGTCGGCGTCCACAGGCCCGGGGATGTCCATGCCCACACCCGCGACGTCGCCCTCGGCAACGCCGTGCTTGGCGCACATATCGGCCAGCTTGCCTAGAAGCTCCTCGAACACCTCCTGGTCAGCCACGCCGTGCGTGGGGACGCGTGCGACGTCGAGCAGCTCGCCGTCGTCGGTCAGCAGGCCGGCCTTGATTGAGGTTCCGCCAATGTCAACACCAAGCGCATATGCCATGGTCCACTCCTTAGGATGGCTCATACATCTTTTCCAACATACCCAATGCGACACCTACCGTCCACGGCAAAGCCGCAAGCGTGCGGCTTGTCTCGGCAGACGCCATGCGGCTATGCTCTACTCATACGGTCACGCGACGACGGGAGGCCCCATGGGCACCACCTATGTGAGCGAGGACGAGCTCGACGAGTACCTGGCCGCGCCCGACTGCCCCCAGTGCGGGTCAGACAACGTGGAGCTGCTGGACAGCTATCCCGACGGCATGGGCGGCACCGTACGCGTGTGGATCTGCCGCCTCTGCGGGCACACCTGGACCGAGTAGCCGCGCGGGACGACAAGAGCCTGCCGCTGTGACTACTTGCCCAGGTAGACGACGGCCTCGATCTCGCAGAGGACGCCACGGGGCAGCTCGCGGGCTGCAACACAGGTGCGCGCCGGCTTGGACGGTACGAAGCGCTCATAGACCTCGTTGAAGGCGGCAAAGTCACCCATGTCCGCCAAGTAACAGGTCGTCTTGACCACCTGGTCGGGCGTGGCGCCCGCCTCGCTCACGATAGCCATGAGGTTGGTCATGGCGCGCTCAGTCTGGGTGGCGATGTCCTCGCCCACCGTTTCGCCGGTGGCGGGGTCAAAGGGCACCTGGCCTGCGGTAAAGAGGAAGTCGCCGGCGACGTACCCTTGGGAGTAGGGTCCAATCGCCGCCGGGGCGTCGTCGGTGTGAACGCGTGTCATGCTCATGTGCTGCCTCCTTGGCTCGTGCGTGGTGGCTCACCGCCACCCTTGGAACCCACTCTACGCCGCCGCTCACGGCTGGTCTCGGGCATGTTACGTGCTCGACGCATCCGCGCCGGCTCTGCTAGGCTAGGCAGATACGTTGTGCAGACCCAACAGAGGGGGACACCATGAGCAACACCACCATTACCCGTCGCTCCGCTCTCAAGCTTGGCGGCGCCGCCGCACTCACCGCCCTGGTTGCCGGCTGCTCCGGCTCCGGTGCCGCCTCGGGCAGCAAGAAAGTGGGCATCATCAAGTTCATCGACCACCCCTCCCTCAACCAGATCGAGTCCTCCATCAAGAAGGAGCTCGACGCCAAGGGTGGCAACGGCGTTACCTACGACTACTCCAAGACCTCCTTTGACGGCCAGGGCGACGCCTCGGTGCTCAACCAGATTGCCAAACAGGTCATCGACGACGGCGTGGACGTCATCATCCCCATCGCGACGCCGGCCGCGCAGGTCGTGCAGTCCGCGACGGAGGGCAAGCGCATCCCCGTCGTCTTTGCCGCCGTGTCCGACCCCGTCACCGCCAAGCTCGTCAACAACCTGCAGGAGCCTGGCGGCACCATCACCGGCACGTCCGACATGCTCAACACCGAGGCGATGATGAACCTCATCACCATCGCCAAGCCCGACATCAAGAAGATCGGCCTGCTCTACTCCAACAGCGAGGACGCCTCCAAGGTCCCCGTCCAGGAGGCCAAGACCTACTGCGTCGCGCACAACATCGACACGGTCGAAAAGACCGGCACCACCACCGACGAGATCTCCCAGGCCGTCGAGGCGCTCATCGCCGAGGGCGTCGAGGCCGTCTTCACCCCCACCGACAACACCGTGCAGGCCGCCGAGCTCGCGTTTTACGAGAAGCTCGCCGCGGCCAAGGTCCCGCACTTTGGCGGCGCGGACTCCTTTGCCCTCAACGGCGCCCTCGTGGGCTACGGCGTCGACTACGCCGGCCTGGGCACCGCCACCGCCGACATGGCCGTCGAGGTCATGGGCGGCAAGGACACCGCGAGCCTGCCTGTGCGCACCTTTGACAACGGCATCGTGACCATCAACACCGAGACCGCCGCCGCCTGCGGCATCGACCTCGCCACGCTCAAGGCCGCCTACGCCGGCACGTCCTACTGCACCGGCATCGTCGAGACGGTCACGGCCAAGGAGTTCTAGGCAGGAGAGTTTCGTGACGCTCGGCATCATCCAGACGGCCGTCGAGGTAGGCCTCATCTACTCCCTCGTCGCACTGTCGCTCTACATCAGCTTTTCCATCCTCGACGTGTGTGACCTGTCCACGGACGGCTGCTACACGCTGGGTTGCGCCGTCGGAGCGACGCTTACCATAGCCGGCCAGCCCATCCTGGCCATCCCCGCCGCCATGCTCGCGGGCATGGCCTCCGGCTTTGTGACCGCCACGCTCCAGACGCGCTTTGGCGTCCAGTCCATCCTTGCGGGCATCATCGTCAACACGGGCCTCTACACGATCAACTTGGCCGTCATGGGGATGTCGTCCAACCTC
>CAJOGH010000025.1 GCA_905233865.1 uncultured Atopobiaceae bacterium | reverse complement strand
GGCCCCTTGGGCATGTGGGGCCAGAATCTCTTCTCGCAGAACTAGACGCGGGCTATACACGAAGAGGCCGGAGGGGTTGTTGCCCCTCCGGCCTCGTTGCGTAACACCTGTAAGTTCTTCTCGCACTACTCCAGCTCGAAGGCGCCGGTGTAGAGCTGGTAGTACGTACCCTTCTGCTTGATCAGATCGTCGTGCGTGCCCTTCTCGATGATCCTACCGTGGTCCAGGACGACGATGACGTCGGAGTTGCGCACGGTGGACAGGCGGTGCGCGATGACGAAGGTCGTGCGACCGGCCATGAGGGCGTCCATGCCGCGCTGGACGATGGCCTCGGTGTGCGTGTCGATGGAGCTCGTGGCCTCGTCAAGGATCATGACGGGCGGGTCGGCGACGGCGGCGCGCGCGATGGAGAGCAGCTGGCGCTGGCCCTGGCTCAGCGAGGCGGCGTTGTCGGTCAGCCACGTGTCGTAGCCCTCGGGCAGACGCTCGATGAACGAGCTGGCGCCCACCAGGCGCGCGGCGGCCATGCACTCCTCGTCGGTCGCGTCCAGGCGGCCGTAGCGGATGTTGTCCATGACCGAGCCCGTGAACAGGTTGGTGTCCTGCAGGACCATGCCGAGGGCGCGGCGCAGGTCGCCCTTGTTGATCTTGTTCACGTTGATGCCGTCGTAGCGGATCTTGCCGTCGGCGATGTCGTAGAAGCGGTTGAGCAGGTTGGTGATGGTGGTCTTGCCTGCGCCGGTCGCACCCACGAAGGCGACCTTCTGGCCCGGTTCCGCGTAGAGCGAGATGTCGTGCAGGACCATGTGGTCGGGCGTGTAGCCAAAGTCGACGCCGGCCAGGCGCACGTCGCCACGGAGCGGCACGTAGGTGAGGGTGCCGTCATGGTGGGGGTGCTTCCAGGCCCACTGATCGGTGCGGCGGTCGGTCTCCACCAGGCTGCCGGTCGCGTCGCGCTCGACGTTGACCAGGCTCACGTAGCCTTCGTCAAACTCGGGCTCCTGGTCGAGCATGGCAAAGATGCGCTCGGCACCCGCCAGGCCCATGACTACGAAGTTGATCTGGTGCGACACCTGGCCGATGGAGCCGGCAAAGCGCTTGGTCATGTTGAGGAAGGGGACGATGATGTCCACGGACAGCACCATGCCAGACAACGCCAGAGAGGGGAAGCCCGACGCCATCATGAGGCCGCCCGCGAGCGCGACCACGACGTAGGCGAGGTTGCCCACGTTCATGAGGATGGGGCCGAGCGTGTTGCCGTAGATGTTGGCCTTGGACGAGACGTCAAAGAGCTCGTCGTTCACGCGGTCGAACTCCTCCTGGATCTTGTCCTCGTGGCAGAAGACCTTGATGACCTTCTGGCCCGCCATAGTCTCCTCGGCAAAGCCCTCGTAGGCGCCAAGCTGGCGCTGCTGCGCCAGGAAGAAGTGGGCGCTGCGGCCGCCGAGCTTGCGGGTGAGGAAGAACATCAGGAAGATGACGACGAACACCACGCAGGTCAGGGGGATGGAGTACCAGATCATGATGAACGTGACCGACAGCATGGCAAAGGACGTCGTGAGCAGATTGGGCAGGGCCTGACCGATGAGCTGACGCAGGGCGTCGACGTCATTGGTGTAGTGGCTCATGATGTCGCCGTGCTTGTTCGTGTCAAAGTAGCGGATGGGCAGCTCTTCCATGTGGTCAAACATGCGCTCGCGGATCTTGCGCAGCGTGCCCTGGCAGATGATGGCGCCCAGCTGGGTGTAGATGGTCGTGGCCGCAAAGGCGATCAGGTAGGTCACCAGCATGGCCGCGACGACCTTGAGGATCTCGGGCAACGCCGCGTTCCAGTCGCCGCTGGTGACATAGCGGCCCACGATGGCGAGGACGGACTGCATGTACACGGAGGGCAGCGAGGCCAGCACCGAGCTCAGGATGATGGACACGATCACGAGGACGACGCGCCCGGGGTAGAACTCAAAGAGCATCTTGATGAGGCGGGCAAAGGTGGCGCCGGGGTTCTGGGACTTGCCTGGGTTTCTCTTAGGCATCGCGCTCACCATCCTTTCCTGCGGCCTGAGCCTCTTGCTCGAGTTCCTCCATCTTCTCGTCGTGGCTCTCCTTGTTCTGCGACAGGTAGATGTCACGGTAGATGTCGTTGCGCTCCAGCAGCTCGTCGGGCGTGCCCACGTCGTTGATCTCGCCGCGGTCCATGACCACGATGCGGTCGGCGTCCTTAACGCTCGAGGTGCGCTGGGCAATGATGATCTTGGTGGTCTCGGGGATGTAGCTGCGGAAGCCGGCGCGGATGCGTCCGTCGGTCTTGGTGTCCACAGCGGAGGTGGAGTCGTCCAGGATCAGGATCTTCGGGCGCTTGAGGAGGGCACGCGCGATGCACAGACGCTGCTTCTGGCCGCCCGAGACGTTGGTGCCGCCCTGCTCGATGTAGGTGTCGTAGCCGTCGGGCAGGGTCTGGATGAACTCGTCGGCCTGGGCGAGCTTGCAGGCCTCAACGAGCTGCTCGTCGGTGGCATTCTCGTCGCCCCAGCGCAGGTTCTCCTTGATGGTGCCGCTAAAGAGGACGTTGCGCTGAAGCACGACCGCCACCTGGTTGCGCAGGGTCTCCAGGTCGTACTCGCGCACGTCGTGACCGCCAACGCGCACGCTGCCCTCGGTGGCGTCGTACAGGCGGCTGATGAGCGAGACGAGCGTGGACTTGGACGAGCCCGTGCCACCGATGATGCCGATGACCTCACCACTCTTGATGTGCAGGTCGATGTCCTTGAGGGCGCGGTGCTCGGCGTCGGCGGAGTACTTAAAGCCGACGTGGTCAAAGTCGATGGAGCCGTCAGGGACATCCATCAGGGGGTCGGCGGGGTTGGTGAGGTCGCTCTTCTCGACCAGCACCTCGCAGATACGACGCGCCGACTCCTCGCTCATGGTGATCATAACGAGCACCATGGACAGCATCATCAGCGCAATGAGCATGGAGAAGCCATACGTGACCAGGGCCGAGAGCGAGCCCACGTTGAGCAGCTCGCCGTGGCTGGTGACGATGGCCTGCGAGCCAAAGAAGACGATGAACAGGTAGATGACGTCGATGGCCATGGTCATGACCGGGGCGTTGAGCGCCAGGATGCGCTCGGCGTGGACGAAGTCCTCATAGATGTTGTAGGCGGCCGCGCCAAACTTGGTGCGCTCGTAGTCCTCGCGCACGTAGCTCTTGACCACGCGGATGCCGTTGATGTTCTCCTCGACCGAGTCGTTGAGCTCGTCGTACTTCTTAAAGACACGGCGGAAGATGGGCATGACCTTGACGGCGATAGCCCCGAGACCCAGCGCGAGGAAGAGCGCGACCACGATGTAGATGGCAGCCATGGGACCGGCGGTCACAAAGGCCATGACGATGGCAAAGATGGACATGAGCGGCGCGCGGACGGCCATGCGAATGAGCATCAGGTAGGCCTGCTGGACGTTGTTCGTGTCGGTCGTAAGGCGCGTGACCAGGGAACTCGTCGAGAACTTGTTGATGTTGGAGAACGAGAAGCCCTGGATGGACGCGAACATGTCGTGGCGGAGGTTGCGCGCGAGGCCAGTGGAGGCAATGGAGCCCGTGACGCCGGCGGTGGTGCCCACGGTGAGGCTCGCCAGGGCGAGGCCCACGAGGATCGCGCTGTAGTGGTAGATGGTGTCCATCCCGGCGCCATGGTTAATCGCGTCGATCAGGCTGGCGGTGACGAACGGGATGATGCACTCGATGACGACCTCGCCTGTCACCAGGATCGGCGTCAGAACGGACTTGCCCTTGAACTCGCGGATGCTGCCCAGTATCGTGGAAAACACGTCGCGCAGGGTGAGCTCGTTCTCCTGAGAATTGTGCTTCATCAGGTAAGCTCCTTCCTTATCGTGAAACTCTCAAATTCTACCCAGCTTCAGGAAGGGCTAATGGCGTTCGCGCCAAAGAAACACTATATCCATCATTGACGAGAGCTGGCCGACAAGAGCCTGCTCTTGTGAGCCTCTTCGTTATGGCGCACGACACTCGCCGCGCCCTTCCATGTACAATTGCCAAAGCAACCAGAGCGGAGGAGCGCACGGCATGGACAGCGCAGGCACCATAACCAAGACCGTCCCTGACGTCATCGTCATCACGGGCATGAGCGGCGCGGGCAAGACCGTGGCCATGCATACCCTCGAGGACCTGGGCTACTACGTCATCGACAACCTGCCTCCCTCGCTCATCCTGGACCTCGCCCGCCTGGTGGGCCAAGGCCAGGGTGTCCACCGCCACCTTGCCGTGGCCTGTGACGCCCGCTCCAACGGCATCGAGCACCAGCTCGAGGCCGCCCTCCAGAGCCTGTCCGCCCACGAGCTCACCTACAGCCTGCTGTTCCTGGACGCCTCCGACGAGGTTCTCCGCCGTCGCTACAGCCAGCTGCGCCGCCGCCACCCGCTTGCCGCCTCCGGCGAGCCGGTGCTCACGGCCATCCGGCGCGAGCGCGAGCTGCTCGAGCCCGTCCGCGCCCAGGCTGACCATGTCCTGGACACGTCCACCATGTACACCTCGCAGCTGCGCGCCAAGCTGCACGGCTACTACTCCGAGCTCTCCGACCAGCAGCTCCTGGAGGTGCACGTCTTCTCGTTCGGCTTCCGCTACGGCATGCCCGCCGAGGCCGACCTGCTCATCGACGTCCGCTTCCTGCCCAACCCCTACTACGACCCCAACCTGCGCGAGCTTACCGGCCTGGACGACCCCGTGGCTGACTTCGTCCTGGAGCACCCGCAGACCCGCGCCTTCCTGGACGCGTGGTGTCAGCTGCTCTCAACCGTCATGCCCGGCTACGTGAGCGAGGGCAAGCCGCAGCTGTCCATCGGGGTTGGCTGCACCGGCGGCCAGCACCGCTCGGTCGTCCTGGCGCTCCAGACCGCCGCCTTCCTCAAGGGGGAGGGCTATCACGTGTCGCTCTCCCACCGCGACCTCGCGCGGGCGGAGTTCTAATGAGCTTCACCGCGGAGGTCAAAGACGAGCTCTCCCGCGTGGAGGGCTCCTGCCCTTCATGCGACCTCGCACACCTCTCGGCCCTCGTCCGAGTCTGTGGCACGCTGTCGTTCGGCGGCTCGGGCCACTACGCCATCCGCGTCTCCACGGAGACCGGCGCCGTCGCCCGCACGGTCATCAAGCTCGCCCACGAGCTCTTTGGCCTGGACACGCCCCTGACCGTCCGCCGCTCGGTCCTGCACAAGACGCGCAACTACCTCATCGAGATGCCCGCGCAGCCCGGTCTCGACGAGGCCCTCGTGAGCATGGGCATTCTGGGCGCCGACCGCCGCCTGGCCCCGGGCGTGCCCCACGAGCTGCTGCAAAAGCCCTGCTGCCGTACGGCCTACCTGCGCGGCGCGTTCATGGCCGGCGGCTTCATCGCCGACCCGCGCGGCGACTTCCACATGGAGGTGGCGGTGATGGGGGAGACCCTTGCCGATGACATCGCCGACCTCGTGGCCGACGTCGGGCCCTGCGCGCGCATCAACCGCCGCCGCGGCTCGTTCGTGGTCTACCTCAAGAGCTTCGACGACGTCGTCAGCGTGCTCCGCGCCATGGGAGGTACGCTCAGCGCCATGGCCGTCACCAAGGTCCATGACATGAAGTCGCGCAAGAACGAGGTCAACCGCCTGGTCAACGCCGAGATAGCCAACCAGGGCCGCTCGGTCGACGCCGCCGCGGAGCAGCTTGACCTCATCGCCCAGGCCAGCGAGCTCATAGGCCTCGACAACCTCCCGCCTACGGTTCGCGAGTTTTGCCGCCTTCGTAGCGCCTATCCCGAGCTCTCCCTGCGCGACCTGGGCCGCGTCCATGTCCCGCCCATCTCCAAGTCCGCGCTCTACCACCGCATGCTGCGTCTGCGCGAGCTCGTGGAGCAGGCCCAGGACGAGGCCCGTTAGCGCACGCACGTGCATTCTTAGGCTCTTGTCGACAAGAGCATGCGCGAGCGCGTCCGCCGCTGGCGTCACAATCCCTACAGATTTTGTGTTCGCGGCCCGTGAGCCCCAGAATTCGCTAAGATGAATAGCGTTGTCATAAGCCCGTGAGCGCACAGAGCGTGTCGCGCGGGCCCTGTGAAAGGAGATAGTATGGCAGTTAAGGTTGCAATCAACGGTTTTGGTCGCATCGGCCGTCTGGCCTTCCGTCAGATGTTCGGTCACGAGGGTTCCGAGATCGTCGCGATCAACGACCTCACCTCTCCCGAGATGCTCGCCTACCTTCTTAAGTACGATTCCACCCAGGGCAACTACTCCCGCGATCACGAGGTGAGCGCCACCGAGAACTCCATCATCGTTGATGGCAAGGAGATCACCATCTACAAGGAGGCTGACGCCAACAACCTTCCTTGGGGCGACCTCGGCGTCGACGTCGTTCTCGAGTGCACCGGCTTCTACACCTCCAAGGACAAGGCCCAGGCTCACATCAACGCTGGCGCCAAGAAGGTCGTCATCTCCGCTCCCGCGGGCAACGACCTCCCCACGATCGTCTTCAACGTCAACCACGAGCAGCTCACCGCTGATGACAACATCATCTCCGCTGCCTCCTGCACCACCAACTGCCTCGCCCCGATGGCCAAGGGTCTGAACGACTTCGCCCCCATCGTCTCCGGCATCATGACCACCATCCACGCCTACACCGGCGACCAGATGATCCTCGACGGCCCCCAGCGCAAGGGCAACTTCCGTCGCTCCCGCGCCGGCGCCGAGAACATCGTCCCCAACTCCACCGGTGCCGCCAAGGCCATCGGCCTGGTTCTCCCCGAGCTCAACGGCAAGCTCATCGGTGCCGCCCAGCGCGTCCCGACGCCCACCGGCTCGCTGACTAACCTCTACGCCGTCGTTGACAAGAAGGTCACCGTCGACGAGGTCAACGCTGCCATGAAGGCTTACGCCGAGACCATCCCCGAGACCTTCGGCTACAACGAGGACGAGATCGTCTCCCACGACATCGTCGGCGAGACCCACGGCTCGATCTTCGACGCCACCCAGACCATGGTCCAGGACCTCGGCAACGGCCAGAGCCTCGTTCAGGTTACCTCTTGGTACGACAACGAGAACTCCTACACCTCTCAGATGGTCCGCACCATCAAGTACTTCGAGAAGTTCGTCGCCTAAGTTAGGCATACTTCCCGCATGAGTAGGGGCGCGGTCGCAGCACACAGCCGCGGCCGCGCCTCTTTGTTTGCTACCCAAGAAGGAGGAGCAGATGGCCTTTACCAAGAAGACCGTTCGTGACATTGACGTCGCTGGCAAGCGCGTCATCATGCGCGTTGACTTTAACGTCCCCCTGGACGAGAACCAGAACGTCACCGACGACACGCGTGTGCGTGCCGCCATCCCCACCATCAAGTACCTCAAGGAGCAGGGCGCTGGTATCGTCCTGATGAGCCACCTCGGCCGCCCCAAGGGCGACGGCCCCGAGCCCGAGCTCTCCCTCAAGCCCGCTGCCGACAAGCTCGCTGAGCTGACCGGCTATGACGTCAAGTTCGTCGACGACACGTATGGCGACAAGGCCGCCGAGGCCGTCGCCGCCGTCAAGCCTGGCGACATCCTGGTTCTTGAGAACGTCCGCTTCCTCAAGGCCGAGAAGAAGAACGACCCCGAGGTTGCAAAGAAGCTGGCCTCCTACGGCGACATCTTCGTCCTCGACGCCTTCGGCACCGCTCACCGCGCCCAGGGCTCCGTCGTGGGCCCCGCCGCCTACATCCCCGCCGTCGCGGGCTTCCTCCTGGAGAAGGAGGTCGACACCCTCACCGGCATCTTCGCCGAGCCCGACCGTCCCTTCGTCGCCATCGTCGGCGGCTCCAAGGTGTCCTCCAAGATCGGCGTGCTTGACCACCTGATCGACTCCGCCGACACCATCATCATCGGCGGCGGCATGGCTTACACCTTCTTCCTGGCCAAGGGCTACAAGACCGTGGGTACCTCCCTCAAGGAGGAGGACTGGGTCGAGCGCGCGGCCGAGATGCTCAAAAAGGCCGAGGACAAGGGCGTCAAGATCCTGCTGCCCGTCGACAACGTCGTGACCGACGACTTTAACGAGAACAACGTCATCGAGACCGTTGCCTCCGACGCGATCCCCGAGGACCGCATGGGCATGGACATCGGCCCCAAGACCGAGGAGCTCTATGCCGAGGCCATCAAGGGTGCCAAGACCGTGTTCTGGAACGGCCCCATGGGCGTCTTTGAGAAGGACGCGTTCGCGCACGGCACCGAGGTCGTTGCCCGCGCCGTGGCCGACTCTGACTGCACGTCCATCATCGGCGGCGGTGACTCCGTCGCGGCTATCAACAAGTTTGGCCTGGCCGACAAGATGAGCTGGATCTCCACCGGCGGTGGCGCTTCCATGGAGCTCGTCGAGGGCAAGGCCCTTCCCGGAGTGGAGGCGCTTCTCGATGCGTAAGAGGATGATTGCTGGCAACTGGAAGATGAACAAGACCTACGCCGAGGCCGTTACCCTGGCGCAGGACCTCTCCGTTGCCCTCAAGGAGAACCCCGCGGACAGCGTCGACGTCGTCGTCTGCCCGCCCATGGTCGACCTCAAGGGCGTCGCTGGCGTCCGCGAGTTTGACAACGCCCCCTTTGAGGTCGGCGCTCAGAACGTGTACTGGGAGGCCTCGGGTGCCTACACCGGCGAGACCAGCTGCGACATGCTGACCGCCGTGGGGGCCACCTACTGCATCATCGGCCACTCCGAGCGTCGCGGCTACTTTGGCGAGACCGACGAGGACATCAACAAGAAGGCCAAGGCCCTCATGGCCGCCGGCATCGTGCCTATCAGCTGCTGCGGCGAGCCCCTCGAGGTTCGCGAGGCTGGCACGCACGTGGAGTTCGTGGTCGACCAGATCAAGAAGGACACCGAGGGCCTTGAGATCACCGACCCCTCCAAGTACGTCATCGCCTATGAGCCCATCTGGGCCATCGGCACCGGCAAGACCGCCACGGCTGAGGATGCCCAGGAGGTCTGTGGTGCCATCCGCAAGACCCTGGTTGAGATCTTTGGCCAGGAGACGGCCGACGGCATCCGCGTGCTGTACGGTGGCTCCGCCAAGCCCGAGAACGTCGCTGGCTTCCTGGACAAGGAGGACGTCGACGGCGCCCGCGTTGGCGGCGCCAGCCTCGTTGCCGACAGCTTCAACGCCATGATCCAGAAGGCTGCCGAGTAACTCAGCGCCATACTGGCATGCTCAG
>CAJOGH010000024.1 GCA_905233865.1 uncultured Atopobiaceae bacterium | reverse complement strand
ACGGGAAGGTGACCTCGGTGACGTCGATCTTCCTCACCTTGCGGTGGCGTGCCAGACGCGCCGTGAGGTCGCCGACCGAAAGCGTTGCCAGGCGCGCCGACGGAACGACCACGCCCGCGGGAACGGGCAGGTCCGTAAAGGTGACAATGCTGCGGCCAAGCGGCTCGAGCTTGCCAGGCGCGTTCTCTGGGGCTGCGGCCAGCGACTCGCAAAAGGGAATGAGCTCGTCGGAGAAGGAGAGTTCCAGCGCCTCGCGCGCGCCGCGGTCAGGCACGGCAAAGACGATGGTGTAGCCGTCGTTGACAAACTGGCGGACGCGACCCAGGAGCTTGGTGTCCGACCCCGCGATGTTGGGGTGGCGAACCTGGAGCTCCGCGCGGTCGCCGCTCGTGGGCATGCCGGAACGCATGATGGAGGCAAGGGTCACGCGCTGCTGGGAGCCAAAGTCCATCTCGCGCGGGAGGGTAAAGAGCCCAGTGACGTCCTGGCGAGCGGTGGCGGCCATGGCACAGAACTCGTCAGCCGCACGCTGGCAGTCGTCAAAGAGGGCGCGTGGCTCGGCCAGCACCACGAGGGTGTCCGAGCTCATGTGGTCGATGACCGTTGAGGTGGAGCCGTAGAGCTCGGGCAGGTACACGTCGAGCGTGGGTGCGTCGGACCTGGCCTGGATGAGCTCCAGGTCGGCCGCTACCTGGGTGTCCTCCTGGGCGCGTGCGTAGAGCGCCTTGGTCGCGCGTTTTACCGTGTCGTCGGTTAGAGCGAGCTCACGACAGGGACCGATGGTGACCTCCTTGAGCTCGCCGATCGTCTGGCCTGTCGAGGGGACCATGCGACGGATACGGTCGATCTCGTCGCCAAAGAACTCGATGCGCACAGGGCTCGTTGCCTGGGCGGGAAAGACGTCCACGGTGTCGCCGTGCACGAAGAAGGTGCCCGGTCGGTCGGTACCCTCCACCTGCAGATAGCCCATGCCCACGAGCAGGGCGCCCATGTCCTCAAAGGGGACCTCGTCGCCAACGGCAAAGCTGCTCGCCTCAAAGTAGCCCGTGCCCGCGGGCGGCACGCGGCGAAGGAGCGAGCGGGCCGACGCGACGACCACGCAGGGATCACCATGCGAGAGGCGCGCGATGGCAGCACAGCGACGACCGACCACGGCGTCATCGGCCGCGCGGTCAGCCCAGGGCAGGTCGGTGCGCTCGGGGAAGTGGGCGACGTTCTCCTGTCCCAGCCATGCGGCGAGCACGCGCGCCGCCCGCTCGGCAGCCTCCTCGCCTGAGACGACGAGCAGGCATGGGCGGGGGTCATGTGCCCACAGGCTGGCGAGCATGAGCGGGCGCGCGCTCTGGGCAAGCGCGAAGGTCACGTCCTCGCCCTCGCCAAAGGCCCGCATGGCATCGGCAAGCTCGGGCACGAGCAGCAACTGGTTGGAAATGCGATCAATGAGCATGGCGTTTCCTCATGACTTTAGCCCCCGAGCGAGAACGCGCGGGGGTCTGACGTACGCATGTGAGCCTAGTGTATCCGCTGGCTTCCGCGCGCCTTGCCCTCCCCCGCCTTGGCACCCAAAACACAGATTCACCGATTGTGTTGGCACGCTGACCCGACTGGCTTGTGCGGCCCAGACGAGGCGGCACTACACTCGAGGGAACGCAAGAGTTCATTGACAGACGGTGGGGGTGAGTCCATGCGCTTCTATCTAGATTTTGAGTCCTCGATGGCATGCATCGCGTGGTCAAGGACGGGGCTTGGCCATGACCTTTACCCCGCCAGTTCCTCTGTCGTCAAAGACGCCGCCCATACCAAGCTCCAAACCGAATCCTTTGACAGGCGCAAGCTGGGCGTTCCTCATGAGGTTATGTACGAATGCTTCTTCCTGATGCGCAACACCTGCAAGGGAAATCGTGTTGCAAGCGTCCGCCTTATCAAGCCGCACCTGCCAATGGGCGCATTTCTGTGCGTCAACGAGCAGACCTACATCTGCGCACCCGCTCTCTGCATCATTCGAGCAGCCAGGCAGACCGACGCAAGCCTTCCTCAACTTGCAGCGATGGCTATGGAGTTTGCCGGCTCGTATGCAACCGCAAGCGTTCCCGAGACACTCGCACACTGCTGCTACAAGCTGCAGCCCATAGCAACCGTCAAGGAAATGACTGCGTTTGCCACAAGGGCTCGCAAGCTTGGAGTTCAGGGGTCAAAGGCCGCAATCGCGGCACTCAAATTCGCAATTGATGGATCCGCGTCATACATGGAAACCGTCAGCGCTCTCACGCTAAGCCTTCCGCCGCGCCACGGAGGCCTGGGGCTTCCAAAGCCAGAGCTCAACAAACCCGTCAAACCGGAAAACACGATGCAGTACATCGCAGAGCGCAGTGAGTACAAGCCAGATATCTATTGGCCCGCCTACAGCATCGACATCGAATACGATGGCCGGCATCATGAGAATGAACACGAGCGGGCAATAGACCGTAAGCGTCAGAACGACCTCGTTGCAATGGGCATCACCGTTCTCAGAGTCACCAACGATGACCTAAAGACCACGCGAGCGTTCATCCGCTTTGAGGCTAAGCTCATCGAAGTTCTTGCCACACGAGGCTGCCCCAACGTTCGTCGTCTTCGCCGTCGAGTCAACGACATCGAGTTCTTTGCCAGCCAAGCAAACCTTCTCAACTCGCTCTTGGGAGTCCACTCGCTACGAATGGGATAACCATCCGGGGCGTCTGGTCAATCGCGACGATGTTCGGTTTTGATTATCAGCCAGATTCTGTACCCACTTTGCGATTTAAGTGCATCCAGAGACCAAAAACGGCCTTTGATGAACCGGTCATGGCCTGCCCACGCAAAGCAATCCTGGGGTTTTGTTATTCAGCAAGCCAAGATACGCATCGGGAGGCCCCAAACGAGACCTCCCGATGCACTTAAATCGCAAAGTGGGTACAGATACCGCCCAAACCTGAGGAGTCAGACTTCCGCCTACTCCGCGATCCCGAGGTACTTCTTCCAGAAGTCCACCGAAGTAACCGTGGGGAACGTGTCGGCGTAGGCCTTGCGCAGCTTCTCGTACTCGCGCTTATACGTCGCGAGGTCCGAACGGTAGCGCGACCACAGCGCCTTGAAGCGGGCGCGGTCAAGGTGACGGATGCCGGCAAGGCGCGCATGCGGGTCAATGACCACGACGGTGTCGGCGCGACGCAGACGGCCGGCCACGAGCTCCCAGCCGTTGGAGCTCACCACGGCGACCTTGCCCTTTTGCACGTAGCCAAAGTCGTGCAGCTGCCCGCCCACGCTAAAGTGGTCCAGTGCACGGTCCTTGATGGAGCGCGCCGTGTCGATCTCAAGGCGGCTCACGTTGTACTTGGCAACGTCGATGCCAGTCTCGTCCAGAATCTCCTGACGCACCTCGTCAAAGGGCTTGAGCTTCTCACGGTTCTTGAGCGCGTCCATGTAGCGCTTTTCCACAAAGCCCGGCTCCATCAGCCTCTCGGGGCCGCCCAGGAAGTCCTCGAAGCCCTCCAGAGCCAGCTCAACATCGGTGTAGTTGAACTTGCGCAGGTCCTTGACCACGTTGGTCTCAAGCTGCTTGAGGAAGTCGCTCATCATGGCAACGCCGGCCGCCATCTGCATGATGTGCGAGTTGCGCGACACCTGGTAGCGCTCGACCGCCGCGCTGTAGCGCAGGTTAAAGTGATCGTGCCACACGCAGATGCCGTTCATCGTCAGGAAGCCCGACGGACGCACGCGCAGCGCGTACTCCGTGTCGTCGTAACGCACGAACACGGGAATGGGCAGGCCGTGCGTATCGATGGTCGTCATCGGGATAACGCAGTACCACCAGCCCGCGTACTCCTGCCGCATGTCGCCGCGGAAGTCGGGGAACGCGTGCTGGATCTCGTTGAGCGTCACATGACGCACGGGCGCCATGCTGCGCGGGAACTTGACCGGCGTCGGGTTGCCCTCGTACGACAGGAAGCCCGTGTCCTCCCACAGGATGTCCGGGTCCTCGCGGCACATCATCGCGCCACTCACAAACGCCTCAGTGAACTCATCGCGCACGAGCGACAGCAGGTTAAAGGTGCGCAACAGGCTCTCCGGCGAAAGCGTCACGTCGTCGTCCATCAGCAGAACGTGCGTCGCGCGCTTCTCCTGCTCCATGGCCTCGATCATGCCGCGCGCAAAGCCGGCCGACCCACCGTAGTTGGGGTTGGGGTGCAGCTCGATGCCCTCGCACTCGATCTCGGACGCGTCAAGCGTGCGCCCGTTGTCCACCACGTGCATGCGGAAGTGCTTGGCCGCGGCCTCGTCGCTCCCCAGGATGCGATCGCGCACCAGCGCGACGTTGTGGCGAATGTAGTCTTCCTTCTTAAAGGTCGTGGTGCACAGCGCCAGCTCGACCTCGCGGATGTCCTCCTCGGCCACGCGTGCAGCGTAGTAGCTGTTGCGGATCTCCACGTCGCCGGCGCAGTCCAGCTGGAAACCGCAGATGACGTCAGTCTCCTCCACAGGGATGTCGATGGTCACGCTCTGCCAGTCCTCGCTGGCCTCAAGCTCAAAGTCGGAGCCCTCGATGACGTTCACGTTGATGTCGTGCCCGTCCAGGTGCGTGCGACGCAGCGTCACCGCGGCACCGCGCAGCTCAAGGTGAAGCGAGAACGACTCGGCAACGGTATAGCGCTGCCACTTCATAACGGAGAGCCCGTTAAAGAAGGTCGTAAAGTCAAACAGGCCGGGGCCCACGAGCTTCCAGGCGCCGTCCTCAGCAGGCATCAGGGGCCCGCTCGCGCGACAGTACAGCAGCGGCGCGCTATAGAACTGCTCAGTGGACTCAAGAAGCACATTCGCGATCTTATAGTCGATCATCGACGACCCTCCGAGGTGAAAGGAAGAATACTGTTCACGTGCGATTCTACACTAGGGCACGTCCATTCGCGCAAATCACAGACGCAATCTTAAAGCAAGGCTAGGATAGTACCGCGTACTCGTGCGTATAAGTATATAGATAAGAGCCTCCATCCGCGCGCCCGCGGCGCGCAGCCAGCGAAAGGACGACGCCATGAAGAAGACAATGACCCGTCGCGAAATGCTCCAAGGCAGCGGCGCCACGCTCGCGAGCCTTGCGGGAGCGCTCGTCCTTGGCGGTTGCGCCCAGCAGGCCACGCAGGCAGCCGCGACGCCTCCCGCCACCACGACCGCATCGGACGGCCGCACCGAGTCCACCGACGCGAGCGACTTCGTGCTCATTGCCGACGTGGTGCCCGACGTCATCCTGGAGATCCGCTACTTTGGCACCTACAACTTCGTGGGCGACCGCATCGACGGCTACGAGGAGCCCATCGCCATCACCTGCAAGGAGTCGGCGGAGGCGCTCAAGCGCGCGTCCGACGACGCCATCGCGCGCGGCTACCGCCTCAAGATCTGGGACGCCTACCGCCCGCAGCGCGCGGTCAACCACTTCGAGCGCTGGGCCGAGGACCTCGGCGACACGCGCATGAAGCAGTACTTCTATCCCGAGCTGGACAAGTCCGTCCTCTTTGACCAGGGCTACATTGACCACCGCAGCGGCCACAGCCGCGGCGCGGCCATCGACCTCACGCTCTTTGACATGAACCTGGGGCGCGACGTGGACATGGGCGGAACCTTTGACTACTTTGGCGAGCCCTCGCACCCCGACTACCGCGCGACCATCACGGACGAGCAGTACAACAACCGCATGATCCTGCGCGACATCATGGTCAACGCCGGCTTCGACCCGCTCGCGACGGAGTGGTGGCACTTCAAGCTCGCAAACGAGCCCTTCCCCAACACCTTCTTTGACTTCCCCGTGGCAACGGGGAGCGTGGCGCGCGCCTAGCGCAGCTCGCTCAGGGGCGGGTGCACCTTGTCCTTGTCGGACAGATTGACCTCAACGCCGTCAACAAGCGGCCACTCGATGCCGATCTCGGGGTCGTTCCACATCAGGCCACCCTCGTCGTTGGGGTGGTACACGTCGTCGCACTTGTAGCAAAAGACGGCCGTCTCGCTCATGACGTAGAAGCCGTGCGCAAAGCCGCGCGGAATGAAGAACTGACGGTGGTTCTCCGCGGACAGGACGACGCCCTCCCACTTGCCATAGGTGGGGCTGCCGGGACGCAAGTCAACGGCAACGTCAAAGACCTCACCCTCAACGACGCGCACGAGCTTGGACTGCGGGTGGTTGATCTGGAAGTGCAGGCCACGCAGCACGCCCTTGGTGCTAGCGCTCTGGTTGTCCTGAACGAACTCGACGTCAATGCCGCCGGCCACAAAGTCCGGGCGCTTGTAAGTCTCCATGAAGTAGCCGCGAGCGTCGCCATACGCCTTGGCATCAACGACGATGACCCCGTCGATGGACGTCTTGGTAAAGGTGAAGTTGCCAGACTCGATCACGTCAGACATGTGCGTACGCTCCTTACGAACTCGCTTTGCGGCCAAGTCGATTGTAGGCGCAAATCGCCGCCTTCAAACAACCAACGTCACGCGCCCGGGGGACAACCCGGGCGCGCGCCAGCAATCGTATGAAAACCAACAGCTACTTGATGTTGAACCGGAACTTGGCCATGTCCTGCTGCGACATGTTGGCCTGGTTGTCCATGGCCTTGGAGTACAGCGTGAACGACGTGACCTTGCCCGACGAGTCCGTCTTGATGTCCTGGATGATGATCGAGCGCTTGGTCGCGTTGATGTCGTAGGTCGTCCCGTTGTTGCTGTAGTTGTTGGTGGCAAGCTGGTCCGAGTAGAACAGCGAGTTGGAGTACGTCGTGTCCGTGGAGTTGCGCACGTTGCTGGCCGCGGCAGGCCCGCTCTCCAGCGTGTCGCCCGCGTTGTAGCCCACGCTCTGCAGCAGCGCCATGAGCTCTCCAGAGTTGTTGGCCGTGATCTTGAAGCCCGCCGACGAGTAGTCGCCGTCAAAGCTGCCGGTCTTGAGCTGGTAGTAGTCCGCGATGCGCAGGCCGCCACTGGTAAGGATCCCCAGCTTGGCGTTCAGCTCCTCCTTGGTCCACCCCTTGGCAAGGATGGCCTGGCCCAGCGCCTTGAGCGTCTCCTGGTCCTTGGCAATGCGCGCCTCGTTGTCCACGTTGTGCAGCTCCATGAGCGACATGTGGTCGTAGCCGCGCCAGTCGATCGCCACCGTCTGGCTGTTGGGGTCAAACGTCAGCGTGCACGAGCCCTCGGCCGTCGGTGTCCCGTACCAGCTGCTCGACGGCACGCTACCAATGTTGATCTGCGAGACGTCCGTCGACCACCCGTCCTCGCGCTGCGCGAGCGGCTCGACGACGACCTTGAACGAACCGTCCGCCTGCTTGATGGTCTTGTCGTGATACTTGGCGTTGGCATCGTCCGCCATGGCGGCATAGGTGAGCTCCGCGTAGGCCGAGCGCACGTTGGCAAGGTCGGTGGCCTCACGGCTACGCTCCAGCTGACCGGTAAAGATGGGGATGGCAACAGCCACGAGAATGGCGATGATGGCCACCACGATGAGCATCTCCATCAGGGTAAAGCCCCAATCAGAGCGGCGGCTATGAGCGCGCCCGCGCAAAACGTCATGGCCCATCATGTGAACACCCCCAAGGCTTCATTTGCAGACCCAGGCTCAAAAGATGAGCCTATTAGGTGTCCATTATTCTACCACCCAAATATGCTCGCAAAACACGCCTTTGCCACTCTTATCGGCATACAGCTTATGCCGATAAGAGCTACCGGTAGCTGCGCTCGTAAATCCCGTAGATGTCGTCGTCGGTCAGCTTGACGGGGTCGCCATTGGGATTGCCGCCGCGCACCTCGTGGTAGCGGCGCGTGGCGTCACCAAGCTCCTCGCGCAGGATGCCATAGTCGCTCATGGCAAGGTCGGCGCAGCCCACGGCCTCGATAAGCCGGTCGAGCGCAGCCACGAAGTCAGCCCCGCTCGTGGCGTCATCGACGCCCATGGCGCGCGCCATCTTGACCATCTGCCCCTCGGCCGCCTTACGCTGGGCAAAGAAGTCGTAGTACTCGTGGCTCAGCATGATGAGGCCCGCGCCGTGCGGAAGCTCGGGGTGGTTGCTGCCCAGGGAGTGCTCCATGATGTGCTCGGAGGTGCAGAGCATGTAATAGCCCGCGAGCGTGTTGGCAATAGCCATGTGGTAGCGGGCCTCGCGGTCAGAGCCGTCCACCACCGCGCGCGGCAGGTAGCGCGCCACGAGCTCGATGGCCTTGAGCGCGAACATCTCGCCCACGACGTGCTCAGTGCGGTTGATCACCGACTCGGCCGCGTGGAAGAACGTGTCCATGCCCTGGTAGGCGGTAAAGGTGGGCGGCACGCTCATCATGAGGTCGGGGTCGACGACCGAAAGCGTGGGGAAGATCGTGCTCATGCCGGTCTTCTCCTGCGTCTCGTCGTTGGAGATGACCGAGCCGTCGTCGATCTCTGAGCCAGTGCCAGCGCTCGTGGTCACGCACACCAACGGCAGCGCGGGGCGCTCCGGCTTGCGGCCGCCGCCAGAACTGGAGGGCGCGTAGTCCCAGCAGCAGCCGTCGTTGTTGGCCACGATGCACACGACCTTTGCCGCGTCCATAACCGAGCCGCCGCCCAGGGCAACGACAAAGTCGCAGCCCTCGCTCTTGACCATCGCGGCGGCGTCATCGACGTTCACGTTGGTGGGGTTGGGGCGCACCTGGTCAAACAGGACGTGCTCGACGCCCGCGCGATCAAGCTGGGCCACCAGCGCGTCGTACTGCCCGTGACGACGCATGGAGCCGCCGCCCGATATCATCACGAGCGCGCGCTTGCCGGGAAGCTGCTCGTCGCCAAGCTGCCCCAAGGCCCCGTGGCCAAACAGCACGCGCGTGGGTACGTCATAGACAAACTGCTCGATCATGTGCGCTCCTAACGCCGAGCCCGCGCCGCGGGCAGCCAAAATCCAAGCACACTATAGTGTCGAGCGGGCGCGCCGCGGCCGACCAATCGGCAGGCGTTACGGCCGACAAGAGCCTCGTGCCACTAGCCTAAACGCTCACAGCCTTAATCAAACCTGTTGGTACACTTATAAAGATGAGGCACCTCTGGAGATTGGGGATCCCATGAGCAGGCATCGCACATCATCAGACCCGCTACGCTTGGCCCTTGCGCGACGATTCGCGGCAGCTGTGGCTCTTGTCGTCACGCTGGTCGCACTGTGCAACGTGCTGCCCTTTGGTGGCATGCAACAGGTTCAGGCCGCGCCAGCCGCACAGCAATCGCGGCAGCTGGCAAC
>CAJOGH010000023.1 GCA_905233865.1 uncultured Atopobiaceae bacterium | reverse complement strand
CCCATTCCGAACCCGGAAGTTAAGCCCCCCAGCGCCGATGGTACTGCGGAGTCAGTCCGTGGGAGAGCAGGACGCCGCTGACCAACAAGGGGCATTTTCGTGCCGAGAGAGGGGCCCGCGAGGGCCCCTTTTTCATGCGTTGTATCTGTTGGTACAAAATAATTATTATAGTAGCTAGCAGCCTATGGATTGCAACTAAGGCAGCATTAAGCAAACGCTTACCGAGTATTCTGCACATTTGACCCACAATTCTGTGAGTTTGACTGGTAATCAATCGCCTCTGCTGTCATCGTAGAAAGGGCGCGGAGGAAATTCGACGCTCATGGCGCCCTACGAACCTTAAACATACCCGACGCCAGGGCCTCATACCGCCGCGATGGGACGTCCCGACCAACACACATACTTGCAACCCGCTTCCTGCGCTCTGCGCAGGTTGGGGACCTACTATGGAGGTTGATCATGGGTTCAAACGTCAAGGAAACAGGTGCCAGTGACCAAAGCCCACGCAAGGATCGTGCGAGAAGGGCGAGGAAGGTGTTCGAGGACGCCACGAGGATCAGCGTTCGCGCCAAGTCCGGCCGCGCGCTCGTTGACAGGCCGGCACTCATAGCACGCGTTTTGGATGAGGTCCTCCGACGTAGGGTCGTGTGTGTGATGGCGGATGCAGGCATGGGCAAGACAGTTCTTGCCCGCCAGCTTGCCTGCGAGGCGGCCGAGAAGGGGATCGAGACACGCTACGTGAGCTTGGCAGGAGACTCCCAGGAGTCTGCGCTGGGAAGGCTCATGAGGTGCGTGAAGGGCATGGAGTCTCGTACCGGACAGGGAGGCCACGCGCTTGTCATTGACGATGTGCCCGCATGGGATGAGGCCCGTGCGCACAGGGTGGCCCAGTCGCTTGGGAGCCTTGCAACGTGTGACGTAGGCGTCGTCGTATTAGGTCGACCATCTTCTGCATCGCTCGTTGACGAGCTGAGCGACCCGGTGGTGTTCTGGTCGAGTGATCTGACGCTGCATATGGGAGAGGCGCTCTTATGGTGCCCTGCCTGGAAGGAGATGTCGCAGGCGCTCATGAACGTGACCGGTGGCATCCCGTTGCTTGTGGATGCGGTGCGCTCAGCCGTTCCAACGGATGACGAGCGACACCTGCCTACTTCCTATGGTCGCCGTCTGGGCGAGCTCGTGCGGGCTTGTCTTGGCGACAGGATGATGGACGAGGAGCGCCGCCTTCGCTATGCCATGGTGATGATGGGCCACGGCAGGACCAGTGATCTTGGAATGGTCGAGGACCGCGTGGATGACTGTGTCCTAGAGGACCTCGAGCGCACCTGCCCCCTCTTGGGCGTGCGGACGGATGAGGGTCGTTACGACGTCGTGGGTTCCCGTCGAGGTGAGGGGCTGCGCGCGCTGGCGGGCTGCAACGAGATGGGCGAAGACCAGGCAGCGTACGTCCGAGCCCGTGTGGTGGCGACGCTTGCCGGTGAGGGGAGCTTTGATCGCATAGGTCTGATTTGCACCAACCTGCTGTCGAAGGACCGAGTGGGGGAGGTGGTGAGCTCCTGGCCCATCGAGTTGGCCAACGCGGGCTATCCCGCTCTTCTTCACAAGGCTCGCGAGAGTGACGAGGATGCGCGGCTTACCTTTGGTGCGCGAGTTGCCATGCGCGTGAGAGCGGCACTTGCCCGCGACGCGCGTCTTTCGTCCGAGCTCAGGCAAAGTCCAGTGGGTCCTCTTACTGGTAGGCAGTGTGAGATGCTGGCACAGGTCGAGGCGCTGGAGTTTGCTACTGGGGTTGCTGAGGCTCCAGCTTCCGATGGCGAGCGTTTGCCCGCTGGAGGTGGTCTTGCTCAGGATCTCGTATTGCACGGCCGCGTGCGCGAGCTTGCGAGGAACGGAAAGTTTGGAGAGGCGTACCGCGACCTACTCGTTGCGGGAACGCGGACGAACACGCCCACCTTGTCTGCCTCGCTCCTGTGCCTTGACAAGGAACTGGTTTGCGCGCTTGTGGGTGACAGGGTGAACTCCGAGGAGGAAAGCGCCTACGACGCAGCGTACGGGTTCTTGGAGAGTCGCGGCTTTGCGGGGCTCTATGCCACTGTGGGTGCCCGACGTGCGGTTGCAGCCGTAGTTGGTGCGCGCGCACTGGACGAGCGCATGTTGGACCGCGCCCAGAGTCATGCCATGCGCGTTGAAGACAAGCTGACAGAGGCCGTCGCGTTGATTGCCGCAGCTGCGCACGACATGCGTCATGACGCGCACAAGCGCGCAAGCGTGCGCGCCGAGCTTGCCATAAGACGTGCGGGCGAGTGCGAGAGTGACTACCTGGCGGTGGTGGCCACACTCCTGAGGGACTATGCAACGGCCCGTATGGATCGGGGCATGGGTGGCCTATGTGACTTTGCGGGTGCCGCCGAGGACGCGACGCCTGAGCAGGCTGCCGTCTGGGTCTTGCGTCAGTCGCTTGGCGGTCTGAGCGACTCGGGTAGGGTTCGTGCGGCGCTTGCTGACGTGCGCGCGCCCTCGGGTCTCATGCCGCTGTGCGCCTTCGTGATCGGCGAGGGCGGTGACATCGGGAGCGCGCTGGAGAGCCGCATGCCTGCCGGTTGGCTTAGCAGCGCCCGCCGCATCGGGTGCGCCTCGTCGCGCAAGCACCTTGAGGAAGAAGGCAGGCTCATGGTCAGCTCCGGAGGGCGCATGCTCAGGCCCGCGACGCGGGTGGAGGCCTACGCCATGGGTAAGCTGCGCCTTGTGGTTGACGGTTGCGAGATGTGCCGTACCTCATGGGATAGGTCGGCCGCCCGTCACCTCTTTGCTCTTCTCGTCTGCGTAGAGGGGCACGAGATCACGGTAAAGGAGGCCATAGAGGAGATCTGGCCCAATGCTGACTATGCCGCGGGCTCGCGCAGGCTCTACCCGACCGTGTCCTCGCTGAGGGCGTGCCTGGACGGCGGGGACGCCGAAGACGAGGAGTCCATCTTGCGCCGATCGAACGGGAAGCTCGTGCTTGACACCTCTGGCATCTACGTGGACGTTGATGACTTTGAGAACGAGGCGCGCCTGGCTGTCATGGCGACGCAGACGGCGTCGTGTGTGCGCCACGCTGTGGCGGCAAACAAGATCTACCAAGGCGGGCTTATGTGCGCGGGATCGATTGGAGGCGGTCTCTTGCGGCAACGCGCGTCCAAGCTTCGCGCGCTTTACGTGGACGCGATGGTCGCGGGTGCCGAGGCGGAGCTGCGCAGCGGCATATCACGTCGTGCCTCCTGGTTTGCCTGCGAGGCCGTTGATGCCGATGGCCTGCGCGAGGATGCCGTGGCGGTCGCGCTGCGCTCGCTGTGCGCCGCGAGCCGCACGAGTGAGGCCGTGCGTCTCTACGACGCCTATGTGAGGAGGGCCGTGGAGGCAGGCGGCATGGGCGCCACGAGCTACATCGATGGCGTCATGCGCGAGCTGGGCGTGTTCGTGCGCAGAGGCAAGCGCACCCTTCCCAGCACGCGGCCGGCGTAGGTCGGGAGCAGTGGCGTGTCCGTGCGCATGCAGTGCGGTTTATTCGTGACTTCAGGCCGTGTGTTGGCATGCGTATGGACACGCTGCTAGAGTAGGGAACAGTGTCGCTGCAAGTGGCAGCCGATTCTATAAAGAGGGGAACCACATGCCAGGCCTGTTCTCACGCATCCTCTCCCTTGGTGCCGACAAGGACCTCAGGGAGTTCGAAAAGATAACCGCTCACGTGGCTGAGCTTGAGCCCACCTTTGAGGCAATGGACGACGCCACCCTGGGCTCCCAGACCAAGCTCTTCCGCGAGCGCATCGACAACGGTGAGACCCTTGACGACCTCTTGCCCGAGGCCTTCGCTGCCGTGCGCGAGGCATCCAAGCGCACCCTCGGCATGCGTCACTTTGACGTTCAGGTCATCGGCGGCATCGCGCTTCACCGCGGCACCATCGCCGAGATGAAGACGGGCGAGGGCAAGACGCTCGTCTCGACCCTGGCTGGCTACCTCAACGCGCTCTCCGGCAATGGCGTGCACATCGTCACCGTCAACGACTACCTGGCAAAGCGCGACTCCGAGTGGATGGGTCAGATCTACAAGTTCATGGGGATGAACGTCGGTCTGCTCCAGAACGGCATGCAGATGGGCCTCAAGAAGCCCGCCTATGACGCCGACGTGACCTACGGCACTAACTCTGAGTTTGGCTTTGACTACCTGCGTGACAACATGGTGACCCGCGCGGCCATGCGCGTGCAGCGCGGCCACAGCTTTGCCATCGTCGACGAGGTCGACTCGATTCTCATCGACGAGGCGAGGACCCCGCTCATCATCTCCGGCGCCGGCACCAAGTCCGCGAGCATCTACAAGGACTTCGCCCGTGCCGTGCGCGGCCTCACGCCCGAGATCGACTTTGAGATGGACGAGGCCAAGCACACCATCGCGACGACCGAGGCGGGCCTCGCCAAGGTCGAGCGCGTCCTGGGTGTTGATGACATCTACGGCGACATGAGCGGCGAGCTCGTGAACCACCTGCAGCAGGCGCTCAAGGCCGAGTACATGTTCCACCGCGACCAGCAGTATGTCGTGGTTGACGGCGAGGTCAAGATCGTCGACGAGTTCACGGGCCGCATCATGGAGGGCAGGCGCTACTCCGAGGGCCTGCACCAGGCAATCGAGGCCAAGGAAGGCGTGATCGTCCGCGAGGAGAACCAGACGCTCGCGACCATCACCCTGCAGAACTACTTCCGCCTGTACGACAAGCTCAGCGGCATGACGGGTACGGCCATGACCGAGGACGCGGAGTTCCGCGAGATCTACCACATGCCCGTCCAGGTCATCCCGCCTAACAAGCCCGTCATCCGCCAGGATCACGACGACCTTGTGTACCGCACCATCGACGCCAAGTTCAACGCGGTGGCCGCAGACGTCATCGACCGCCACGCCAAGGGTCAGCCCTGCCTGGTGGGTACCGTCTCCATCGAGAGCTCCGAGCGCCTGAGCCGCCTTTTGGACAAGCGCGGCATCAAGCACGAGGTGCTCAACGCCAAGTTCCACGAGCGCGAGGCGCAGATCGTGGCCCAGGCGGGACGCGAGGGCGCCGTCACCATCGCCACCAACATGGCCGGCCGTGGTACGGACATCCTGCTGGGTGGCAACCCCGAGGCCATGGCCGAGGACGCACTGCGCGCCAAGGGCCTGGTGCTCGAGCCCACCGAGGTTCCCGAGGGCGAGGAGGCCCCCGAGGAGGTCGTCGCCACTCCCGAGCAGCGGGCCGAGGCGCTCGAGGAGGCAAAGAGGATCTGCGCGGAGGAGCGCGAGCGCGTCATCGAGGCCGGCGGCCTGTGCGTCATTGGCACCGAGCGCCACGAGAGCCGACGCATTGACAACCAGCTCCGCGGCCGCTCCGGCCGTCAGGGTGACCCCGGCGAGACCCAGTTCTATCTCTCGCTGGAGGACGACCTCATGCGTCTGTTTGGCGGCGACCGCATGGACCGCATTGGTGCCATGATGGAGCGAGCGGACATGCCAGACGACATGCCGCTGCAGGCCAAGATGGTCACCCGCGCAGTCGAGGGCGCCCAGCGCAAGGTCGAGGAGATCAACTTTGCCATGCGTAAGAGCGTCGTTGACTACGATGACGTCATGAACATGCAGCGTCAGATCATCTACGAAGAGCGCAACAAGATCCTGGACGGCAAGGACCTGGTGGCCCATGTCTCCGAGGTCACGACCGAGACCTGCGAGCGCGCGGTTGACGAGTACTGCCAGCCCGGCATGGACGAGGCGGACTGGGATCTGGACGGTCTCTATAGCTGGATGAAGAACCTGACCGGCTCCACGAACGGCCCCACCTTTGACATCGAGGACGCCCGCGAGGACATCGTCGAGGGCGTGGACAGCTTTGTGAGCGGCTGCTATGAGGCCAAGGAGCAGAGGCTGGGCACCGACCTCATGCACAACCTCGCAACCCAGGTCATGCTCCGTGTCATCGACACGCGCTGGATGGCCTACCTCCAGGAGATGGACTACCTCAAGACCGGCATCGGACTGCGTGGCTTTGGCCAGCGCGACCCGCTGGTTGAGTACAAGACCGAGGCCTACTCTGCGTTCACCGTGCTCGTCAACACGATGTACGAGGACTTCCTGCGCACCATCCTCCACATCGAGCTTGCCCAGAGCGCGCCTCCCGCCGAGGCACCGTCTGCGCTCTCGCGTGCCACCTACTCCGGCCCCAGCGAGGTCGATGGTGACCAGGGCTCGTCAACGCTGCGTGCCCGTGCGGCCCAGCAGCCCCGTGCCAACGTGCCTGGGGGCCCCGCGCCCAAGCCGACGGCCGACAAGCCCCAGACCTACCGTAAGGCAGACAACGCCGACCCGTATGTCGGTGTAGGCCGCAACGAGCCCTGCCCCTGCGGTAGCGGCAAGAAGTTCAAGCACTGTCACGGCAAGAAGCACTAGATGGCTGACATCGTAGCGCCCGACCTCGACGCGCTTTCCGCGCGCCTGGACGAGGTCGAGGGATACCTGCATCTGGATGACAAGCGCGCCGCGCTCGCCAGCCTGGAGGAGGTGTCCGCCGCTCCCGGCTTTTGGGATGACGCGGACGCCGCAAAGGCGACTATGTCCGAGCTCTCGGCCCTGCGCGATGACATCGAGCGCCTTGGGGCGGCACGCTCCAAGCTCGACGACGCGCGCGCGGCTGCAGAGCTTGCGGCCGAGGGCGACGAGGACTTCCTGTCCGAGGCCGCGTCGCTGGCCGATGAGCTCGCGCACGACCTTTCCGAGCTCGAGCTCTCCAGCTGGTTTACCGACGACTTTGATCATGGCGACGCCATCGTGAGCATCACGCCCGGACAGGGCGGCCTTGAGGCTCAGGACTGGTGCGAGATGCTGCTGCGCATGTACCTGCGTTACGCAGAGCGCCGCGGATGGAAGGTCACGGTCAACGACTGCCCCGCGGCCGAGGTCATCGGCATCGACCGCGCCACCTTTACCGTCGAGGGCCGCAACGCCTATGGCATGCTCCGCGCCGAGCAGGGCGTGCACCGCCTGGTGAGGATCTCTCCGACGGACGCCAAGAAGCGTCGTCAGACGACCTTTGCTGGTGTCGAGGTCCTGCCCGTGGTGCCCGACGACATCGAGGTCCAGATAGACCAGAGCGACCTTCGCATTGACGTCTACCATGCGTCCGGCCCGGGCGGCCAGGGCGTTAACACCACCGACTCTGCGGTGCGCATCACACACCTGCCAACTGGCGTGGTCGTTACCTGCCAGAACGAGCGCAGCCAGCTCCAGAACAAGGCGGCTGCCATGCAGATCCTGCGCGCCCGGCTCTATGAGATAGAGAAGGCCAAGCGCGATGCCGAGCTTGACGAGCTGCGCGGGCCCAAGCATGAGATATCCTTTGGCAACCAGATACGCAACTATGTGCTCTATCCGTTCCAGCTGGTCAAGGACACACGAACAGGCATAGAGCGCGGCAACGTCGAGTCCGTTCTTGATGATGGCGACCTCGACGAGTTCATAGTCGGATATCATCGCATGAGGGTCGGTAACAAGGGGGAGTAGGAACATGGCACACAGCAGACGCCTGAGTCAGCTATCGGGTACGAAGAAGTCTGTTGTCGACGTCCTGTTAATCCTTGTTGGCTCTGCCCTCTATGCCTTTGCCATCGACGCCTTTGAGGCACCCAACGGTCTCGCCGCTGGCGGCGTCACGGGCGTGGCCACCATCATCTGGGCCCTCTTTGGCCGCGTTGGCGTCATGGTGCCCATTGGTATCCAGACGCTCGTCATGAACATCTTCCTGCTCATCCCCGTCCTGCGCGTGGGCGGCAAGCGCTATGCGGCCAAGGTCATCGCGGGCACGCTCGCCTCGTCGATCCTCGTCGACATCCTGGCGCCTGTCGTGCCCGTCATGGGCGAGGGTGACCTGCTCCTGTGTGCCATCTGGGGAGGTGCCATCGCGGGCGTGGGCCTGGGCCTCGTGTTCCGCGCGGGCGGCAACACGGGCGGAACCGACATCATCGCCCAGTTCGTGGCTCGCAAGACGGCGCTTTCGGTGGGCACGACCTCGTTCATCATCGATGCGATCATCATTGCGGCCTCGGTCCCGGTGTTCTCAGTCAAGAACGGCCTCTACGCCGTTGTCTGCATGTTCATCTGCACCTTCCTGCTGGACTATGTCGTGGACGGTCCGCGCCGAGAGCGTATGGCCTATATCATCTCCGCGCGCTACGAGGACATCGAGCAGGCCATCATGGTCGCGCTCGACCGCGGCTGCACGCGCGTCCACGGCTCGGGCTCCTACTCCGGCGAGGAGCGCCCGCTGCTCTTCTGTGTCCTGGACCGTTCCGAGGCAGCCGAGCTCAAGCAGATGGTCGCGACCATCGACCCCCATGCCATTGTCGTCATTGGCGAGGTCACCGAGGCGTTTGGCTATGGCTTTGACCCCTTTGACTAGGGCGACAAGAGCATGCTCTTGTCGGTCGTAAAAATCTGATGCAAACGCACTTAGATTTGTATAGCCCACGCGTGTCAGGGGAACATTCACCTCGATAGTCGAGGGTCCCGAGGGACCGTACTGAGAGGTGATGATCATGAGGATAGACAAGTGGGCGGTGACTGCTCAGGAGGCGCTGCAGGCGGCCATTGGCATCGCGTCGGACGCGCAGGCGGGGGCGCTCGAGCCCATCCACCTGCTGTCGGCTTTGCTGGAAAGCTCTGAGCACAACATCCGCGCCATCCTCGAGCGCGTGGGTGCCGATCCCGGACCCATTGCGGGGCAGGTGAGCGACGCGATTACCCGCGCGCCCAAGGTGAGCGGCCAGGGACAGATGGGCATGAGCAACGACGCGCTGGCCGTGCTCAACGCCGCCGAGAAGACCGCAGACCAGATGGGCGACTCCTATGTGACGAGCGAGCACCTGCTGTGCGCCCTGGCCGACGCCAAGGGTAGCGCAGGCTCCATCCTCAACACGGCGGGGGTCACCGGCAAGCGCGTGCGCGAGGCCTACGAGGAGCTGCGCGGTGGCGAGCATGTGACCAGCCAGGACGGAAAGCCGCAGCTCAAGGCCCTGGAGAGCTATGGTCTCAACATCACCGACCTGGCGCGTGCCGGCAAGCTGGACCCGGTCATCGGGCGTGTGGAGGAGATCCGCCGCACCATCCAGGTGCTCAGCCGTCGCACCAAGAACAACCCCGTGCTCATCGGCGAGCCGGGCGTGGGCAAGACCGCCATCGTCGAGGGCCTGGCTCAGCGCATTGTGTCGGGCGACGTCCCCTCCACCCTGCGCGACCGCGACCTTGTGGAGCTTGACATGAGCGCGCTGGTAGCCGGTGCCAAGT
>CAJOGH010000022.1 GCA_905233865.1 uncultured Atopobiaceae bacterium | reverse complement strand
GGCGGCAACGAGGCGCACCAGGTAGTCGGGGTAGCTCGCAATGTCTAACAACACGAGCGGATGGCGCGCAAGCACCTGCCTAAAGGAGTCGTCCTCAACCATGAGCGCCGTGGCCTCTGGCAGGTCTATGAGCCCCTCGCACTTACAGGCATCCAGATAGACACTCATGAAGGCGCAAATGTCGCGCTCTACCTCAGTGAGACCGTCACGCTCGGCAACGGCCAGCGTGGCACTGGTGGCGCCCGCGGCACGTGCAAGGACACGAACGGTGCCAGGATTATAGGTAAGGGGGCACGCGTCCTGTTCGAGCAACCTCGCCACAATCAGGCGCCGCTCGACCGCATCCGCCAGCTTCCGCCCGATCCCCGCGTAACTGATGTACGACTCCACGAGGCTCGCGGGCGTCAGGACGTCAACGCCCAGTGGCACGCCCACACGCGCAAGCCCCTCGCGAACGCGCGTGCGCTCGGCCACCGATGGCACGACGACGGTCGCCCGCCCAAAGCGATCAAGCATGTCGCGAATCTCATCTGTTCCCGGAACCACGAGGGCCGGGTCATACGACACGAACCTGACTGACATCCACGCTCCTTTCTCCTGCGCACCATTCTACGACCGAGGGTGGACAGAAACACAAAAGGGCGAGGCACAGCGTGCCCCGCCCCACCAAGCTCTTATCGACAAGAACTTAGAACTCGGCCTTCCACAGACCATGAAGGTTGCAGTACTCGTAGGCCGTGCCAGCAACGCCAGCCGCGACCGCGAAGGTGGCCTCGGGCGCATCGTCTGCGTCCAGCTTGGCGACCTCAATGCGGTCGTCGGTCACCACAGCCACGAACTGAATCAGGTGCTCGGCCGTCATGGGATGGGCCACCTCGCCCACGGCGACGCGGACGGTGTCGCCCTCGCGCGTGACGACGGGAACGTGCTTTTCCGTCGCGGCGTCCGTGACGCCTGCCTCCAGCACCTCCATGGGCTCGCCGCAGCACTGCGGCGTGACCTTGCCACCCAGGATGGCAACGTGCAGGTTGCCGCACTTCTTGCAGCGATAGAACTTTGCCTCGGCCATATCAGGTTCCTCTCCCTCGTGCCCGGGCACCGCGCCCGCGCAGCTAGCCTAGCCCTCTACCTCCACGAGCTCGATGTCAAAGTTGAGCGCCTTGCCCGCGAGCTCATGGTTGGCATCAACGGTAACCGATTTGGGGGTGATCTGGGTCACGGTAGCGGGGAGCGGCATGTTTTGGGGGCCGCGTAGCATAACGCGGTCGCCCACCGTGATACTGCCCATATCGGGAACCTGCTCCGCGGGGAAGCTCACCACGAGGTTCTCGTCGCGCTCGCCGTAGGCCTTGGCAGCCTCCAGGTGCACGGACACCTTGCTCCCCACCTCCATGGTAAGGACCGCCTCGTCAAAGCCAGCAATCATCTGGCCGGAGCCGCAGATGAACTCAAGCGGCTCGCCGCGGTCGTAGCTGGAGTCAAACTGCGTGCCGTCGTCGAGCGTGCCGCGGTAGTGGACCTTGACCCTCTTGCCCTTGTTGGTCATGACGTTCCTTCCTGTCTTGTCGCGAGCAGCCTAAGCCCGCGCTTGTACACGTGCAGGCGCCTAGGCTACCACGATATGGCCCTCGCCGCACAGCAGGTCGCGCAGCTCTGCCAGGAGCACGACATTGCGCGCGTCCACGCGGGTGGGCAGGTCGATCCTCATCGTGGAGCCGTCCGTGCGCTCCACCCGCAGCTCCACCATGTCCAGGCCCTGGTAGCGCGCGAAGGTCTGCGAGAGGTTCTCCACGAGCAGCTGCGACATCTTGTTGGACGGGATCATGACCTCGACGGTCTTGGGGCGATTGGTCTTGTCGTTGAGCACGAGCGCCTGGACCTCCTGCGCCGCAATCTGGTCGCCGCGGTCGCCGCGCTCCAGCTTGCCCTTGACGCGCACGAAGATCTCGCCCTCGGCCTCGCCAGTCTGCTCGTTGACCTCGCCGGCCAGGATGGTGGCGCACTCCTTGTAGGTCTTGGGGAACACGACAACCTGGGCCTCGGCCTCCATGTCCTCCAGGACGAAGGTGGCCATCTGGTCGCCCTTTTTGGTCGTGATCTTGCGCACGCCACCGACCATACCCGCAAACCACGCGACCTTGCCGTCCTTGATCTTGGGCACCATCTTGACCGAGTCGTTGAGGGGATTGACGACCTCTACGGTCTCGTTGATGTCGGAGAGCGTGAAGTCGCGCGCCTTGGCGAGCGCGTACTCGTAGGGGCGCAGCGGGTGGTCGGAGACGTAGATGCCCAGGACGTCCTTCTCCTGGTTCAGAAGGAGCAGGCGATCCCATTCCTCGCCCGTGGGCTCGGGAATCTCGTCCTCAAAGCCCTTGACCTCCTCCTCGCCGAACATGTCAAAGAGAGAGCTCTGGCCGCCGGCACGCTCCTTGGCACGCGTCGTCGCGGCATCGATGATGTTCTGCTTGTTGTTCTTATCGACAAACCACATGCACTCCTTGCGGGAGTAGCCCAGCGAGTCAAAGGCGCCCGAGCGGATGAGCGCCTCGACCACGCGGCGGTTGCACTGGGTGGCGTCAACACGGTTCACGAAGTCGTGGAGGTTCTTGAACGCGCCGCCGCTCTCGCGCTCCTTGATGATGACCTCGGCCGCGCCCGCGCCCACGCCGCGGATGCCGGCAAAGCCAAAGCGGATGCCCTCGTCGACCGGGGTAAAGTCCACGCCGGACTCGTTGACGTCAGGCGGCAGGATCTTGATGCCCTCGTGGCGGCAGGCGTTGATGTAGTGGACGATCTTTTCCGTCTTGCCCATGTAGCTGGTAAGGACGGCCGCCATGTACTCGCGGCGGTAGTGGGCCTTGAGCCAGGCCGTCTGCATGACCAGGATGGCGTAGCCGGCTGAGTGCGACTTGTTGAAGGCGTAGGACGCGAACTCCAGGACGTCGTCCCAGATGCGCTGGGCGATCTCGCGGGTGTAGCCGTTGTCTACCGCGCCGTTCATCCAGTGATCGTAGGTGGTCTCGCGCTTGCCGTTGTCCCAGTCAAAGACCGTGGAGGTGAGCAGCTTGATCTTCTTCTTTGCCACCGGCTTGCGGATGCGCGAGTCACTCTCGCCGGCGCTGAAGCCACACATGACCATGGAGATCTGCATGACCTGCTCCTGGTACACGATGGTGCCGTAGGTCTCCTCCAGGATCGGTGCCAGGCGGTCGTCGTAGAACACGACGTCCTTCTTGCCGTTCATGCGGTCGATGTAGTCGGCGACCATGCCCGCGCCCAGAGGACCAGGGCGATACAAGGCGATAAGAGCGACGACCTGCTTGTACTCTCGCGGCTTCATGTTCTTGATGGTGGCCGTCATGCCCGCGGACTCGATCTGGAACACGCCCGCGGTGTGGCCCGCGCCCATGAGCTTGTAGATGCCCGGGTCGTCAAAGGGGATGGCGTCGACGTCGATGTCAACGCCGTGGTTGGCACGGATGTTCTTGAGGGCCTTGGAGATGACCGTGAGGGTACGAAGGCCCAGGAAGTCCATCTTGAGCAGGCCCATGTCGGCGACCGAGTGGCCCTCGTACTGCGTGATCTCCACGCCGCCCTTGGTGTCCAGCTTGGTGGGCACGTGGTCGTTGACGGGCGTGGGCGCGATGAGGACAGCGCAGGCGTGGACGCCCTCGCCGCGGGTCAGGCCCTCGATGGACAGGGCGGCGTCGATGACCTGGCGCGAGTCGGCATCGGAGTTGTAGGCGTCCACGAAGTCCTGCGAGTACTGGTCCTCGCGGCCCTCGACCTTGTTCATCGTGGTCTTGAGCGTGGCGTTGGGCGCGGCCGAGACCATCTTGGAGAGCTTCTGGCCCATCCACACCGGACGGCCCAGAACGCGCGCGGCGTCGTTGATGGCCTGCTTGGCCTTGATGGTGGAGTAGGTGATGACGTGGCAGACGCGGTTGGAGCCGTAGAGCTGGCGGACGTGCTCGACGACCTCCAGGCGCCGCTCATCGTCAAAGTCCATATCGATATCGGGCATCTCCGAGCGCTGGACGGACAGGAACCTCTCGAACATCAGGCCGTTCTCCAGCGGGTCAAAGGTGGTGATGTCCATGGCGTAGGCCACGATGGCGCCGGCGGCCGAGCCACGGCCGGGGCCCACGCCAATGCCGTTCTGCTTGGCCCAGCGCACGTACTCCTGCACGATCAGGAAGTAGTCGGCAAAGCCCTTGGTGCAGATGACGTCATACTCGTACTCAAAGCGCTCCTGCACGTTGATGCCATTGATGACCACGTTGCGCCAGTCCTCGCCATAGCGCTTGGCAAGGCCTTCCTCGCACTCCTTGCGGAAGCGCTCCTCGGAGGTCTCCCCTTCCTTGAGGTCAGGGAACTTGGGCAGGTACATGTGCGTCCAGTCGAGCTCGTAGTTGCACTTGGCCGCAACCTCGAGCGTGTTGTCCACGGCCTCGGGGCACCAGTCAAACAGGGCGCGCATCTCCTCCTCGCTCTTGATGTAGAACTCGGGGTTGGTGTCCTGCATGCCCAGGCCCTTGGTGCGCTTCTCCTCCAGGGTGATGGCCATGCCAATGGAGGACAGGATCTCCTCGGTGGTGGCGTCGCCGCGCTCCAGGTAGTGGTTGTCGTTGGTGGCGACGACCTTGATGCCCAGCTTCTGGCCCATCTTGACGATGCGCTCGGACAGGCGCCGGTCGTTGTAGCCGTTCCAGCGCGGGTCCTCCAGGCCGTGGTCCTGGATCTCCAGGTAGAAGTCCTCGCCAAAGATCTCCTTGAACGTAAGCGCCCACTGCTCGGCCTCGTCGTCGCGGCCCTGGAACAGCATCTGCGGGATGATGCCCTGCACGCACGCGGACTGGCAGATGATGCCCTCGTGGTAGCGACGGAGCATGTCCAGAGTGGTACGAGGCTTGTAGTAGAACTGCTCGTTGGCCGCCTCGGACATCATCTTCATGAGGTTGACGTAGCCCGTCTCGTCCTTGGCCAGAAGGATCAGGTGATAGCGAATCTGCTTCACGCTTGAGTTCTTGTCGATCATGTCATCGGTGATGAAGTAGGCCTCGCAGCCAAAGATGGGCTTGATGACCGGCTCGGGCTTGCACGCCTTGACCTGCTCGATGTCGTTGGACGCGGCCCAGGCGGCACAGTCGCGCTCCCACTGGGCGTGCGCGCCCTTGCCGCGCGGGCAGGGGACGGGGTCGTACTCGGGCTCGGCCGGGGTCTCGCCCTTCTCAAAGGCCGCGACGTCGGCACGCCACTGCTCGATGTCATCGGCGCGGTCGTTGTACTTGCGGCACTCCAGGTCAAAGTTGGGCACGCCAAACATGTAACCATGGTCGGTCAGGGCAAGCGCGGGCATGCCAAATTCGACCACACGCTTGACCATGTCGGGGATGCGGGTGGCGCCGTCGAGGATTGAGAAGTCTGAGTGGTTGTGAAGGTGAACAAAGGCCATGCGAAGCTCCTCGGGGTAGATTGTCCACTCAGTAGTCTACCGTGAGGGGCGGACGAATTTGGCGTGTCTCCGACTGCGAGCACAATCGAACATATGTCCATGTGAGTTGTTGATTTGCGCGGTAAACGCGGGCGGCGCGGCCTACGACACGATTGAGGCCTGACCGCAGGGGGGACGGTCAGGCCTCTTGGTCGTGAGAGCGCTGTGTGGGAGCAGCGATCTCAAAGGGGAAAGTCCCCGTGTTGTTGAACGCCGTTATGAACATCCTAATGGCGTTCGAGGGTGTGGTGCCTATCTGCTCTGTGGCCGCAAAGAATCGATCCTTCTCGTGAGGAAGGACTTTCGCCACGATCGGTGTCATCTTTTCTGCCATTGCTACCGGCTTCGTTTGTGCTGTTCATACTTTGGTATGCCTCGATATCGGCGCGACACGCCCATATCCAAGTATAACAGAGTATGACTTGGTACGTCATGGTATAGCTGTGTAATACCCTCAAAGACATACTAACAGACGGTCGCGCAGCGAGACAAAATTCGTCCCAATTTGTCAGATGAACGGTAATTGCGCTGGTAGACGCTTCGGCAAACGGCAATTGAAGGGTAGTGGGCTCTTGTCTGAATACTGCCGATCCCCTCTCGCGCCGGGCGCGAACCCTTGTCGGCCGCACAGAATGTCAATCTTTGTGTGACGTTTTGTGCACGCGGCGGGACGACAAGAGCGAGGCTCCCGCGGAGCCGCAGGCAGACGAGGCGGGCCGAGAGCTGGCTCTTGTCGGCCGCACGGAATGTCAATCTTTGTGTGACGTTTTGTGCACGCGGCGGGGCGACAAGAGCAAAGCGCCCCCGGACTCATCGTCCAGAGGCGCAGAAAGAGCGAGCGATGTCCTCCCCCGCTGGTCCTAGAACTCGGCGTTGCCCACGGTGCGGGGGTGCGGGATGACGTCGCGGATGTTGTCGACGCCCGTAAGGTACATGACCAGGCGCTCGAAGCCCAGACCAAAGCCCGCGTGACGGCAGCCGCCCCAGCGGCGAAGCTCGCAGTAGTGCTGGTACTGCGCGGGGTCCATGCCCAGCTCGTCAATGCGGCGCTCGAGCACGTCCAGGCGCTCCTCGCGCTGGCTGCCGCCGATGATCTCGCCGATGCCCGGCACCAGGCAGTCCGTAGCCGCCACGGTCTTGCCGTCATCGTTGAGGCGCATGTAGAACGCCTTGATCTGCGCGGGGTAGTCGGTCACGAAGGTCGGACGGCCCACATGGGTCTCGGTCAGGTAGCGCTCGTGCTCGGTCTGAAGGTCGCAACCCCACTCAACGGGGAACTCGAACTTGTGGCCCTCGACCTGGGCCTTCTCCAGAATCTGGATGGCCTCGGTGTAGGTCATGCGCTCGAAGTCGCTGGAGGCAACGTGGTCGAGTCGCTCGAGCAGGCCCTTGTCGACAAACTTGTTGAGCATCTCGAGCTCGGCCGCACAATGCTCGCGCACGTAGCCAATCACATACTTGAGCATGTCCTCGGCCAGGTCCATGTCATCGGAGAGGTCGGCAAAGGCAATCTCGGGCTCGACCATCCAGAACTCGGCCGCGTGACGGCGCGTGTTGGAGTCCTCCGCGCGGAAGGTGGGGCCAAAGGTGTAGACGTCGCCAAAGGACAGGGCAAAGTTCTCGGCCTGGAGCTGGCCGGACACGGTGAGGTTGGTGGCCTTGCCAAAGAAGTCCTGGCTCCAGTTCACCTCGCCCGCCTCGGTCTTGGGCACGTCACTCATGTCAAGCGTGGTCACGCGGAACATCTCTCCCGCGCCCTCGGCGTCGCTGGCCGTGATGATGGGCGTGTTCACGTACACGAAGCCGCGGTCCTGGAAGAAGCGGTGGATGGCGTCGGCGGCCACCGAGCGCACGCGAAAGACCGCGCGGAAGAGGTTGGAGCGGGCGCGGACGTGCTGCTGGGTGCGCAGGAACTCGACGGAGGTGCGCTTCTTCTGCATGGGGTAGTCGTCGTCGACGGTGCCCTCGACCTCGATGGACGTGGCCTTGAGCTCAAAGGGCTGCGGGCGGTCGGGCGTGAGCTCCAGCGTGCCGCGCACGATGAGCGCAGCGCCGGCACCCACACTGGCGATCTCGTCGTAGTTGGCGAGCCCCTCGCGGTTCATGACCACCTGCAGGTCCTTGAAGTGCGAGCCGTCGTTCAGGGTGACGAAACCGAAGTTCTTCATGTCACGAACGGAGCGGACCCAGCCCGCGCAGGTGACGTCCGTGCCGCCAAAGGCGTCGGGCGTGGCGTAGAGCTGGGCAATCCTTGTGCGATCCATGCGTATCTCCTTGCGTGTTATCAGTCAAACGCACCCATAGTACACCCGCGCGCGACATGCGCATCAAACGAGGACAGCTACACTTGTGCTTGCACGCCCGCCCCACACGACCAAGGAGGCACCCATGGCCACGAACACGTCACGCCCCGGCGCGATCAAACCCGAGGGCAACCCCGGCTTTCCCGAGGGAGACTCCGGCGTCGCCATGCTCCATCGCATGAACGCCGGCAACCATGAGCTCTTGTCGACCTGGGGACTGGGCAAGCTGGAGGTGCCCGCGGACGCGAGGTGCCTGGACATCGGATGTGGCGGTGGCGCCAACCTCCTGCGCCTGTTGGAGCTCGCGCCGGACGGCCACGTGACGGGCATCGACCACTCCGCATGCGCGGTGGCCACCTCGCGCGAGACCTGTGCCGAGGCCATCGCCCAGGGACGCGCGGACGTGCTCGAGGGCTCGGCCGACGACCTTCCGCAGGGCAGTGAGAGCCTCGACGTCGTGACCGCCTTTGAGACCATCTACTTCTGGCCCGACTTCGCTGCCGCGCTCGCCGAGATCCGCCGCGTGCTCAAGCCTGGCGGCGCGTTCTTCATCTGCAACGAGGACGACGGCGAGAGCGAGGCCATGCAGGCCTTCGTGGCCAGCCGCGACGACATGCGCACCTACACGGAGGCACAGCTGCGCGAGGCGCTGGCCGCGGCGGGCATGCGTGAGGTCAGCGTGTACCGCAAGCCGGAAATCGGCTATCTCTGCGCAATCGCGCGCGCGTGAGTCCTGCGGCGCGACGAGCGCGCTACCATGGGCAGGACACACACGAGAGGAGCCCCATGAACAAGATCCTGATCACCGGAGCCAACGGTCAGCTGGGCCGTGAGCTGCAGAGCATCATCGCTGCCGGCCGCGCGCCCATCGGCCCTATCGACCCGTCCTGGGCCAACTGCGAGGTCGTCCCCACCGACGTCGAGGAGCTCGACATCACTGACGCCGACGCCGTCATGGCCTTTGTGACCGAGGGCGGCTTTGACGCCATCATCAACTGCGCCGCCGCTACCAACGTCGACGGCTGCGAGACCAACCAGGAGTTTGCCCAGCGCCTAAATGCCGACGCGGTCGCCAACCTGGCCCGTGCCGCCGCTGCGGCAGATGCCACGCTCGCGCACGTGTCCACCGACTACGTGCTCTCCGGCACCGACCCCATGCCGCAGGCCGAGGACGCGCCCGCCGCGCCCAACACCGTCTATGGCTCGACCAAGCTCGCCGGCGAGCAGGCGGTCCAGGAGCTGTGCCCCAAGCACTTCATCTGCCGCACCGCGTGGCTCTACGGCACCGAGGGCAAGAACTTCGTGCGTACCATGGTCAACCTGGGCCGCACGCACGACAGCATTCGCGTGGTGAGCGACCAGCACGGCTCGCCCACCTTTGCCGGCGACCTTGCGTGGGAGATCCTGGCACTGCTCGGCACGACCAACTACGGCCTGTACCACTGCACCAACAACGGCGCCACCACCTGGGACGTGTTTGCCAGGCGCATCATGGCCAACGCCGGGCTCGACTGCCACGTGGACGGCTGCACGACGGAGGAGTACGCCGCCCCCGCGCCGCGTCCCGCCTGGTCCATCCTGGACAACAAGCACCTGCGCGACACCATCGGCGACTCCATGCGCTCCTGGGACGTCGCCCTCGACCAGTTCATGAACGACGTGGAGCTCTAGCCGGAACAGGGGACAGGTTGTTG
>CAJOGH010000021.1:10521-12338 GCA_905233865.1 uncultured Atopobiaceae bacterium | reverse complement strand
GTCGTTGGGACCGCAAACGCCCAGGCGCGCTATGAGGACCTGGCTCGAGGAACGGCAGCTACGGAGGCGGTGACTGACGCGCCGGCGATCAACTGGGACGAGCTCGAGCAGCAGAACCCCGACATCTGTGCGTGGCTGAGCGTGGGAGGCACCTCCATCGACTACCCGGTCTGCAAGCGCGACCAGTCGTACTATCTCACCCATGACGTGTGGGGTCAGGAGTCCTCCGTGGGATGCCCCTTCATGGACGAGCTCTGCGAGGTGGACAGCCCGAGCGTGCTCGTGTATGCCCATCACATCACGGGTACCACGGCGATGTTCAGCGAGCTGAGCGCCACGACCACGCAAGGGGGCTTTGATGACATCCTGGGCGATTGCCGTGCGCTCTGGATCACGAGGGGGAGGACCTGCCGCTTGCGCCCCCTGTGCACGGTTGTGGTGGACAAGTCTGACCAGGACATCCAGCGCAAGCGGTTCGCGTGTGCGCAGGACGTGCGACTGTGGCTGCAGGACCAGCTTGGTCGCGCCTCGGCACGCTCTGCTGAGGCGCAGGCGCTCGTTCAGGGGGCTACGCGCTGTGTGTCATGCGTTACCTGTGCCTCGGACATAGGCGGTCAGCGCGAGCGTGCGGTTGTCCTGTTTGTTGATGGTCCCTAGCTGGCGGAACAGGTGCGGGCGCATGCGAGTGCGTGCTCGCGACCCAAGCAACCGCGCAGTGCGAGCCCCGCGCCCTCCCTGGTCAGCGAGAGATAGACGGTCGAGCCAGCGAGTGGGAGGAGGAGGTAGGTCGCGTGGGTTTCCGGACTCCAGGCAAGGAGCGTGCGCCTCCAGTCGGTACGCGCGAGGCGCCGCGCTTGCTCGATCAGCTCTGGCGTCACGTCGCTACCGGAGGTGGCCGCGATGGCCGCGATGACCTCCTGTCCCGCCGCTATGGGAGTATCGCCAAGGAGCGAGGCTATGAGGCTGACGTCGGTCGTTGTCGCCACGCTCGCGCTTTCGCGAACGTGGACCTTGGCGTCTGGCGCGAGGGCAGCCTGAAGGGGGTTGCCGTTCTTGCCTACCAGGGCAAGGGGGAACCACGAGAGGCCTCCCTCGTCAACAAGTTCGTCAAGCGCCTGTGCCTTGGCGAGCATGAGGGCTACGTGGGTGAGGACCTCTTGGGTTGATGCGTTCGTGCACCACTGGCCCTCCTGGGCGGCAGCTGCAAGCTCGGCTCGGAAGGACTCGCGGGCGTCATCGTCCATGGGGGCGAGAGCCGCGAGCGGGTCCGCGTCGCTGGTGGCACATAGGTCCAAGGCACTCCATGGACCGGCGGAGGTGCGGGCCGTACCCTCGATGCCGGGCAGGTCGCCCTCGGATGCCTCGCCGATCTCGACGGACGATATCTGCCACAGCCTGGTAGAGCTGGCCCTGCGGCTCTTTCGGAGCGTGGCGATTGCCGGACCGGTGCCGTCAAGGCGCTTGAGGGTGAGCGGGAAGGAGACGTTGGACCGCGTCCCCGCAATGAGGCCATAGGCGCGGGCTCGCTGCCAGTCGCGGTCCAGCCAGGTGAGGGGGTCGTCGCCTAGGGGGACGATGGCTGCGAGCTCCACGAGAATCGCGCCCGGACACTGTGCCTCGCTTGCGAGGCTCTGCGGGAGGTCGCGCGGAAGGGTGCGCACCTCTTCTGTGGGCTCTGGGGGCTCGGGTGTAGGCTGTGCCTCCGGTTCGCTTTGCTGCCCTCGGTCGGCCAGGTCGCGCTCCATGTCGGCGTAGGGGTCATAGGTGACCGTGAGGCGCAGACGTGACGTGTCGTCGGCGGGAAGTGGCTCGCCAGT
>CAJOGH010000021.1:0-10386 GCA_905233865.1 uncultured Atopobiaceae bacterium | reverse complement strand
CGTCCGCCGGCGCCGTCTCGGGCTCGGGAGCCGTCTTGGCCGTGGCCTCGGCCACGGCGTCCTCGGCAGCCTTGCCCTCCTGAACCGCAACTTCGACCGTTACCGCCGACTCCTCCGTGCTCTTGTCGGCCTGCTTGGGCTCGGGCGTGGGTGTTGCCTTGGGCTTCTTGCGCTCGCGGTGACGAGGCTTCTGCGGACGTAAGGTTGACGAGCCCTTTGAGCGCTTCCAGGGACGACCGCCCTTGCCGCCAGCGTCCTTCTGCTCGCTCTTGCTCAGCTTCTCAAGCTCTACGTCCCACTTTTCCACGTGCGACAGGGTCACGTAGGCACGCCCGCCCTTGAAAGAGGCTACGCGGACGAACTCGCCCAGCTGCTCCATGACCTCAAGCACGGTCTCGCAGCCCATGTCCTGTGGCGCGATGCCGTCAGCCTCGAGGACCTCCTGGATGCGGGGGAGGTACGTCTGCTTGCCAAAACCGACCTCGCGGGCCAGCAGCCTGTACAGATATACCTTGTTACCAAGCGTTATGCCGTGCCCAAAGATTGCCACGTCTCCTCCAGCTATGTTTTATGCGCGTGTGACAACTATGATAGTCATAATCGCGTTTGTCACAGGCGTAACCTACCAAGGTGGGCAGCGATTCCATGCACTGCCTACCGTCATCGTATGCACGAAAGGAGTGACCACATGGCCCAGGAGCAGACAGGCGTCTTCGTGACGCTCGAGGGCATAGACGGCTCTGGCAAGAGCACCCAGGCAGCACGTCTTGTGGGTGCGCTCGAGNNNNCCTGCGCGAGCCCGGCGGCACGCGCATTGGCGAGAAGATCCGTGCGCTGCTCTTGGATCCGGACAATGCCGAGATGAGCGACGCCTGCGAGCTCATGCTCTACGAGGCGGCCCGCGCGCAGCTTGTCGACGAGGTCATCCGCCCGGCCTTGGAGCGCGGCGCCGTCGTCGTGTGCGACCGCTACTACGACTCGACCTTTGCCTATCAGGCAAGTGGACGCGGCCTGGACGACGTGCTCGTGAGCTCGGCCAACGCGCTGGGCGCTGGTGGCGTGGTGCCGCTGCGCACCCTTGTGTTTGACCTTGACCCGGCCCGCGCCCTCGCCCGCGCGACCCAGGGTGGTGCCGACCGCCTGGAGGCTGCCGGCGTGCAGTTCCAGGAGCGCGTGCGTGCGGGATACCTGCGCCTGGCCAACTCCGAGCCCGAGCGCGTCCGCCTGGTGGATGCCGACGCCACGCCGGACGAGGTTTATGGCCGGGCCGTGGCCGCGCTCGCCGACGTCTTCCCCTGTCTGAGCGAGGTTGCCCATGACTAGCGACGCCGTGCCCCAGGCACTTTCCAAGCTCACGCTCCAGCCGCGCGTGCAGGAGTTCCTCGCGCGCGCCGTCACGAGCGGGCAGGTGGGCCAGTCCTACCTGTTCCTGGGCGACGCGACTTCGGGCATGATGGACGCCGCGCTGGCGCTGGCCCGCTGCATCGTGTGTCCAAACGGCGGCTGCGACTCCTGCGACGAGTGCCGCCGCGTGACCCACCGCACCCACCCCGACGTCCGCGTGCTGGAGCCGGAGGGCGTCTCTGGCTACATGGTCGAGCAGATTCGAGCACTCACGGAGGACGCGGCGCTCACGCCCTCGCGCGGGCAGCACAAGGTGTATATCGTTTCGGGTGCCGATGGCCTGCGCGACGCGAGTGCCAATGCCCTGCTCAAGACCATTGAGGAGCCGCCGTCCTTTGTGACCTTCATCCTCTTGGCCTCGGCTCGTGACGCCGTACTGCCAACGATTGTCTCGCGCTGCCAGCTCGTGCCCTTTGCCCACATCGAGCCTGCGGCCGCCGCGCGCGCCCTCGAGCTGTCGTGTGGCGCCACGGGCACGAACGCCCTCATTGCCCTGACCGTCGCTGGCACGCCCGACGGTGCCCGCGCATGGCTCACGTCGGCCACGCGACCTGAGGCGCGCCGCATTGCCGTCAACGACGTGGCGGCGCTGCCGGCGGCCGACGCGTGGGACGTCATCTGCTATGCGCGCGAGATCGTGGAGAAGGCGCTCGAGCCCTTTGGCGAACCTGCTCCTAAGTCAAAGGGGCGCAAGAAGCCCGCGCGCAAGAAGAACGCCGACCCCTCGGCAACGGTGGAGGAGGACTTCCTCTCCGATGCCGCCTTGCGTAAACTGGAGGATGCGCGAAAGCGGGCGCTCTCGCAGTCCAAGCGTTCGGCTATCATTGAGGTTATCGCGGCGGTCGAGTCGCTGCTGCGAGACGTGCTCATAACCCTTGAGCGCGCTGACCAGACTATCGTCAACGCAGACGTTGTTGAGCTGGTGCGCAGGCTCGCCGCGGGGACCACCCCCGCTGGCGTCGTCCGCGCCCTGGACGCGTGCGCGCACGCGCGTCTGGACCTCTCGCGCAACGTCAATCCCAACCTGACCTTCGAGGTCATGTTGTTCTCTGTCAAGGAGGCACTCACATGCCCACCGTCATCCCGGTGAAGTTCAAGTACGCCACGCGTGACCTGTGGTTCAACCCTGGCACGACGGGCGCCCAAGAGGCTGACCACGTCATCTGCTCCACGGAGCGGGGGCAAGAGATAGGCCTGGTTACCGCCGACGCCCGCGAGGTCTCTCACCCGGAGCTCCGTGGCATGATCGGCGACGCGCCGCTCAAGGACGTCATCCGCATTGCCACTGACGAGGACCTTGACCGGGCCGAGGCGCTTGCCGAGCGCGGCGAGGCCGCCTTTGACACGTTCCGCCGCCTGGCCAAGGAGTCGGGCCTGGACATGAAGCCCATCGGCGTCGAGTACGTCTTTGGCGGAGGCCGGGCCGTGTGCTACTTCTCGGCAGAGGAGCGCGTGGACTTCAGGCAACTCGTCCGCGACCTGTCGCGCGAGCTGCACGAGCGCATCGATATGCGACAGATTGGCGTGCGCGAGGAGGCGGCCGTCGTAGGCGGCTTTTCCCACTGCGGACAAGAGCTGTGCTGTGCCAGGTTCGGCCACATGTTCGAGCCCGTGTCCATCCGCATGGCCAAGGAGCAGGACTTGCCTCTGAACTCCAACAAGATCTCGGGCGCGTGCGGTCGTCTCATGTGCTGCCTGCGCTACGAGTTCGAGGCGTACCGTGACTTCAAGGGCCGTGCACCCAAGAAGAACGCCGTGATCGAGACCCCGCTTGGCAAGGCCAAGATCCAGGAGTACGACACCCCGCGCGAGGAGATCGTCCTGCGCCTGGAGAACGGTAAGCGCGCACGCGTGCCGCTTGCCAACATGGAGTGCTCCGAGGCGGCGCACAAGAAGAGCGAGCAGCTCAACTGTCCGTGCCGCCCCGACACGGTGCCGCGCTGGGCGCTTGACGAGATCGACTCGGTCGAGATCAAGATGGCCCTCGCCGACCTTGACCGCGAGAACGGCGTGCTGCCGGCCACCACTGCCAGTTCCGACGACATCTTCGTGGAGCCTGCGCCCAAGAAGCGTCGCCGCTCAAAGGGCAAGGGCGATGGAGGCTCTGGCAAGGCCAAGGGCGAGGCCGCGCCCAAGGAGGGCACGCCGCGCAAGCGCCGCCGCCGCAAGTCCAAGGGCGATGCGGCCGCCAACGCTGGCCAGAACGCCAGTGAGGAGAAGAAGGCCGTCTCGCGCCGCCGCAGGCACCACTCCGGCGGCAAGGACAGCGCGCAGCAGGAGGGCACGTCGGGCTCTGAGGAGTCGTCGCGTCCGGTGCGCAAGCACACCCGCCGCCCGGGCGACAAGGGCGTGGGCATGAGGCCCACCCGCAAGAAGACCGACGCGCCCAAGAAGGCCGATGGTGACGCATCTAAGGCCAACGCCGATGGTGCGCCTAAGAAGCGCCGCCGCCGTCGTGGCGGTCGTGGCCGCGGCAAGGGTGGCAACGGCAACGGTGGCGCTGGCAACAACGCCGGCTCCGCGCCCAAGGCCGAGTAGTGCGCGCCCTCATTCAACGTGTGTCGAGCGCCGAGTGCGTCGTCGACGGGCAGGTCACAGGGTCCTGTGGCCTGGGTTACCTCGTGCTGCTTGGCGTGGGCGAGGATGACACGCGGGCGCAGGCAGACCAGCTCCTGGACAAGATCGTGCACCTGCGCATCTTTGACGACGAGAACGGCAAGGTCAACCTATCGCTTTTGGACGTGGGAGGCAGCATGCTCGTGGTGAGCCAGTTCACGCTCTTTGCCGACTGCCGTCGTGGCCGACGCCCGTCCTTTACCGCTGCCGGCTCGCCGGACGTGGCTGTGCCCCTCTACGACTACTTCTGCGATCGAGCGGAAGAGCTCGTGGGTCATGTGGGCCGCGGCATCTTTGGCGCCGACATGAAGGTGACCCTCACCAATGACGGCCCCTTTACCATCTGGCTCGACACCGACGAGCTCTCCCGCCCCCGCCGCTAGTCCGATTATCACGCACTTATTTTGCTCTTATCGACAAAAGCCCTGTTGAGGCAATCAGTTCTTTAACGGCTTTCACCTAAGTGCGTGATAATCGCTTACCTTTGCTGCAACACAAAAAGAGGCTCCCTCGCGGGAGCCTCTCGCGTGCGTATGTCGGTCGCCCTTACGCCTGCTCCTCCTGGATCGCCTGGTAGGTGGCCATGAGCGCAGGGATGACCTGCTTCTTGCGGCTCACGACACCAGGCAGGACCGCAATGCCGTCCTTAGGCTGCACGCCAAAGGCGCGCGCGACCATGGACTCGGCGTCCTCGCCCCAGAACATCATCTCGGTCGTCTGGCTCTTGACGTCCGTGAACATGTAGAACACGCACGGCAGCTCGTCCGCGGCGGCACCGTCCTTGAGGTACGGGCCAACCATGGCCTCGGCGGCCTTGCGGGACTTCTCGGTCATGAACGAGCCCTGGCCCACGCCAAAGCGCGCGGAGCCGCGGGAGAACACCTTGAAGTCCTGGTGGAAGACCTCCTCGGGCGTGCGGCCCTCAAGCTCGGCGCCCGCGTCGAACATCTGGTCGGAGTAGGTGTCGATGTCAACGCCGGCGATCTTGGCCAGCTGCTCGCCCACGAACTTGTCGCGCGGGGTGCAGGTGGGGGAGCGGAACACGAGCGTGTCGGAGAGGATGGCGGAGAGCATGAGGCCGGCGATGTTCTTGGGGATCTCGACGCCGTTCTCGGCGAACATGTCGTAAACGATGGTGCAGGTGCAGCCCACGGGCATGTTGCGGAACATCGCGGGGCTCGCGGTCTCGATGGAGCCGATGCGGTGGTGGTCAACGATCTCCATGATCTCGGCCTGCTCGAGGCCGCTCACGGCCTGCGAGCGCTCGTTGTGGTCAACAAGGATGACGTGCTTCTTCTGGATGTCCAGCAGGTTGGTGGAGCCAACCAGGCCGGCGTACTTGCCGGACTCGTCGACGACCGGGAAGTAACGGTGGCGCGACTTGGTCATGGTCTTGCGTGCCTCGTCCACGGTCGTGTTGACCGAGAAGCGCATGACCTTGTCGATGGGGATCATCTTGTAGTTGACGGGCGTGGCCATGGAAATCAGTCGCGCGGCCGCGTAGGTGTCATAGGGCGTGGCGATGACGGTGATCTTGCGCGCCTCGGCGGCCTTCTTGACCGCGCTGGAGACCTTGGCGCCGCTGCACACGATGAGGCACGTGGCGCCCGCCTCGACGGCAAACTGCTGCGTCTCGTAGCGGTTGGACACCAGGACGATGTCGCCCTCCTCCACGACGCCGTCCATCAGCTCGGGGGTGGTGCCCACGACGAGCTTGCCGGTCTTGATGCGCGTGGTGGAGCTGCCCAGCACGAGCTCGGCGTTGAGGGTGGAGAGCACGTTGGCCACCAGCGTGTTGGCCTCGGACAGGACGTCGGTGTCAAAGATGTCCAGGTTGGCGTTGGCGATGTCCTTGAGCGCGATGATGCCCTCGATCTCCTGCGCCTCGGAGGTGATGCACAGCGTGTCCATCTTGGAGTCGCGCATGAGAGTGTAGGCGGCAAAGAGGCTCGTGTCGCCGTCGATGCCGTTCTGCTGCGACACCGTGCAGTCCTTGATCTGCGGCGCGACCGACGTGATCAGCTCGGGCTCGTCAAAGCCAAAGTGCTTGAGGACAAAGGCGGTCTCACGGTTGATGGTGCCGGCCCTGCGTGCCTCGTAGATGGGGTCGCCTAGCTGGTTCTTGAGATAGGCGTAGCTGATGGCGGCGCAGATGCTGTCCGTGTCGGGGTTCAGGTGCCCGATCACGTTTATCTTGCGAATAGCTTCGGCCATGGTCTGCTCCAAGTCGTTGGATTGTCTGGTGTATACAGAGCTAAAAGCAGAGTAACACTACAACCTTGGGATATGCGCCCGTTTGCGGGTATCCATAAAACGAGGAACAGTATTCATACGGCGCAGGCCGACAAGAGCCTCGCGCTAGCGCTCGAACGGCCAGCTGCCGCGGGCCAGCGCGCGCATGGCGTCTGCCACGGCACCGTCCTCGCACGCGCCTATGTGCCAGCGCGCGGCGGCAGCTGCGGCAGGTGTGGCGCCGGCAACGGCCACCGAGTTGGGGACGGCCTCGAGCATTGAGAGGTCGTTGTCCGCGTCACCAAAGACCACGACCTGTTCCAGGGAGCAGCCCAGGGCCTCGGCCAGCACGCGCACGCCCGAGCCCTTGCCCCAGCCGGTGGGCATTCCGTTGAGCAGCATGGGCTGCGGTACGTCAAAGTCCAGCTCGGGGAAGGTCGCGTTGAGCAGGTCTGCCACCTCGCGCGTGCGCTCGAGGTTGCCGTTCACGAAGATGTTCATCTTGACCACGGGCGCCTCGGGCAGGATGAGGCCCGGCTTGGCCGCCTTGCCGTATGCGGCGCTGCAGGCTGTGAGATCCTCGCGCGAGCCGCTCGCCTGGTAGACGTCATCGCCGTCGATCCAGAACAGGCCGGCGCCCTCCTGCTCGGCCGTCACGCTTGCCACGCGTGCGATGAGCTCTGCGGGCATCTGAGCGCGACGTAGGACGTCGTCGTTCAGGTACACCTCGTTGCCGTTCGTTCCGACGCAGGTGCTGGTGAGGCTCTTGTCGCCCGCAAGGTAGCGGGTGGCCCAGGGGCGCGAGCGACCAGTGCATGGCCCCACCGCTATGCCCGCATCTATGAGCTCGTGCATGGCGGCGCGGGTGGCGGCGGGCACCTCGTCGCAACCGTAGGGGAGGATGGTGCCGTCGATGTCGGTCAGGACGAGCTTGATGTCATGCATGGTCTGCCTCTCCCGTGCGTCTGAGCGCGCGGAGGCGCTCCTTGGTGGCGGCGCTCACGCGGCGGCTGTCGCACGCCTTGGATATCGCCTTGTTGTGGGTCCATGCGTCTAGTGCGCCCTCCTCCAGGACGACCATGGCGGCTTGCGGCTGGCGCACGAGCGCCTCTGCCACGTACCACGCGCGCATCATGTCCACGTAGTAGTCTCCTGGCGCCGATGCTACCACGTCTTCGAGCATCCAGGGCTCAAAGAGGTCGTCCAGGAACCACCTCATGAGCACGCCCATGCCAAACCGGCGGACGTAGGTGCGGTCGTCTGCCTGTCCCTCTCGCATCCAGGCGCGGGCGAGCGATGCAGTTCGCGCCGGCTCCTTTGCCAGCGCGGCAGGGCGCAGCTGATCGCAGGTGGCCCAGTTGTCGATCGTGGGGACAAAGCGCTCGAGCTCGGAGGTGAGCGCGTCGTAGTCACGTATGCGGTTGAGCAGAAAGGCGTGTACCTGCTGTTCCTCAAAGAGCTCGTGCGGGGCGCGCTTGAGGAAGTCGGACACGCCGTCGGTACCCTCGATCTCGTGGGCTAGGACGCGCAGGTCGGGCGTGCGCACGCCTATGATGCGCGTCGGGTCCATGGTCGGGATGAGCGGGGCCATGAACTCCGCGTAGCTCTTGTCGGCCAGCTCATGCAGCCGGTCTCGCAGGTCGTGCTCAAAGTCGGTCTCACGCGGGTCCAGGCCAAACGCGCAGGCCAGCACATCCTCAAAGGGCGTCGCGCGCGCGGCCTCGAGCAGCTCGTCCTTGCGCTCGCGGGACAGCCGCTTGAAGTGCCACTCCGTGCTCATCGCGGCGTGGCGCGACGCAAAGGAGGCGGCTGCCACGAGCTTTACGGGCAGCCGCCTCTGTGTGTACTTGGCACCCTTGCCTGCGTTGTGCGTGGCCAGGCGCGCCTCGACGTTCGTGGTGTAGCCGCAGTAGAGCGAGCCATCGGCGCAGCGCAGGACGTAGGTGTGGTAGCTCATGGCCGCATGCTCGGAACGACGAGCGCGCTAGTCGCGCGTTAGCTTGCGGTGGATGGTGTGGGGGCGCGAGGCCTCCGGCCCCAGGCGCTTCTCGCGGTCCGCCTGATAGGACTCGAAGTTGCCCTCAAACCAGTGCCAGCGGGCGGGGTTCTCGTCGTCGCCCTCCCAGGCCAGGATGTGGGTGGCCACGCGGTCCAGGAACATGCGGTCGTGGGTGACGACCACCGAGCAGCCCGCAAAGTCCACGAGCGCGCTCTCCAGGCTGGAGAGGGTCTCGACGTCCAGGTCGTTTGTGGGCTCGTCCAGAAGCAGGAGGTTGCCGCCCTGCTTGAGCGTCAGCGCAAGGTTCAGGCGGTTGCGCTCGCCGCCGGACAGGACGCCGGCGCGCTTTTGCTGGTCGGGACCCTTGAAGCCAAAGGCGGCAACATAGGCGCGCGAGGGGATCTCGTCCTCGCCCACGACGATGTAGTCGTTGCCGTCGCTCACGACCTCCCAGATGGTCTTGTCCGGGTCCAGGCCCTCACGGCGCTGGTCTACGTAGGAGATTTTGACGGTCTCGCCGATCTCGAGCGTGCCACCGTCAAGCTCCTCGAGCCCGACGATGCTCTTGAGCAGCGTGGTCTTGCCCACACCGTTGGGGCCGATGATGCCCACGATGCCGCCGCGCGGCAGGCTAAAGCTGAGGTCGTCCATGAGGACGCGGTCGCCAAAGGCCTTGCGCAGGTGGCTGGCCTCCAGGACCTTGGCGCCCAGGCGCGGGCCAGACGGGATGCGGATGTCGGAGAACTCGACCTTGGAGAACTCCTTGGACTGCGCGACCATCTCCTCGTAACGGGTCAGGCGTGCCTTGTTCTTGGCCTGGCGTGCGCTGGGGCTGGAACGGACCCACTCGAGCTCCGCCTTCATGCGCCTCGCGAGCTTGGCGTTCTGCTGGCCCTGGGCCTCCATGCGCGCGGCCTTGGTCTCCAGGTAGGTCGAGTAGTTTCCCTTGTAGGGGTACAGGTGGCCGCGGTCCACCTCGCAGATCCAGCCGGCGACGTTGTCCAGGAAGTAGCGGTCGTGGGTGACGGCCAGGACGGCGCCGGGGTAGTCGCGCAGGTGGCGCTCGAGCCACAGGATGGACTCGGCGTCCAGGTGGTTGGTAGGCTCGTCCAAAAGCAGCAGGTCGGGTTGCTCCAGCAGCAGGCGGCACAGGGCCACGCGTCTGCGCTCGCCGCCCGACAGCACGCTCACCGGCGTGTCGGCCTCGGGGCACTGCAGCGCATCCATGGCCTGGGTCAGGCGCGAGTCCAGGTCCCAGCCGTCGGCCAGGTCGATCTCCTCCTGGAGCTTGCCCATCTCGGTCATGAGCGCGTCAAAGTCGGCGTCGGGGTCGGTCATCTCCACGCTGATCTGGTTGAAGCGCTCGACCTTGGCAAGCAGGTCGCTAAAGGCTTGGCGCACGTTCTCGATGACAGTCTTGTCCTCGTCCAGCGGCGGCTCCTGCTGCAGGATGCCCACGGTGTAGCCGGGCGTCAGACGCGCCTCGCCGTTGGACACGTCCTCCAGGCCCGCCATGACCTTGAGCAGGGTCGACTTGCCCATGCCGTTGGGTCCCACGACGCCGATCTTCGCGTCGGGATAAAAGGCAAGCGTCACGTCGTCAAGGATGACCTTGGACCCGACGGCCTTGCGTGCCTCGTGCATCTGGTAGATGAACTCTGCCATGTCTGTTCCCAATCGTCGTGGTTTGTGCGCATTACCTGCCACTCTACCATGGAGCGCGATGGGTTTGCGGGCATTTGTCGTATTGGTGGAGGTCCTCCTGTCACTGGCGTCGGCCCATATGTCGGGCGGAGCGCTCGCTAGCTACTGGCGCCCGCTGGGCATGTTGGCGCAGGGGCCCGGGGAGGCAGATGCCGCCGCAGACGCTGCCATCGCCGCGATTGCCGACGCCGGCTACGAGGCCGTCCGCGCGTAGTTTCTCGACCCGTAACGTGCACTAAGCTTTCTTTGGTTTACTTTTGCCCAGATAACCGATTCTATGTTTGATGATTTGCGACTATAAGTGCGCGTTACGGTCGATAAGAGCGTAGTGCCCGCCTGTCTAAGGCGCCGTCCCATATGTCGGGCGGAGCGCTCGCGGAGCAGCTTTCGCGGAGAGAGGCGGCGGGTGGCGAGACTTCGAGCCGGGGCGC
>CAJOGH010000020.1 GCA_905233865.1 uncultured Atopobiaceae bacterium | reverse complement strand
AGACCCCCTTGGCGCCGCGGTGCCTTGGGGGTTACGTGTATGGAGGGTGGGCTTGAGCGTGCGATCGTCGGCCTTGCGGCTGGCATGGCCGACCTCGTGTGGCCAACCCGCTGCGTGGGCTGCAACGAGCCGGGGACCCTGTTGTGTCGCACATGCGAGGCACAGCTGCCTCGCATTGGCCAGGAACTGGCCTGTCGCTGCTGTGGCGCACCCTACGGGCTTTTGACCTGTACTGAGTGCAAGCGTGACTGGGAGTTGGAACGACAAGTGAGCGCGTGTGCCTTTGACGGCGTGGCAGCCGCCATGACGGTGACCCTCAAGGACCAGCACGAGCGGCGCCTGGCCAACGTCATGGCACGCCTCATGGCAGACGCTGCGGGTGACGTGCCTGGCTACCTAGAGGGTGTCGACGCGCTCTGCTATGTTCCCGCCACGCCGCAGGCCTATGCCCGGCGCGGGTTTGACCACATGGAGCTCGTGGCAGTCCGGCTTGCGCGCGTCACGGGCGTGCCGCTTGTGGACTGCCTTGCCCGCGCGTCCGCGAGTGACCAGCGCGTGCTTGGGCGCGACGAGCGCGCGAGCAACCTGGACGGCTCGGTCGTCGTCACACAGGACGTGCGGGGCATGCGCCTCCTGCTTGCCGATGACGTCGTGACGACGGGCGCTAGCATGCGCGCCTGTGCCCGAGCGCTTCTCGCGCGCGGCGCCGCGGGCGTGTGGGGACTGTCGTTCGCACGCGTCTGGGGCGACTAGGCCCGCGTGCATTCCCCCGTGGGTTTCACACATCGTTAAGGTTGGCCCAGAAGCCACGACTGCGTTTTGGCACCAATTTGACCCCCTTGTTGGCCTCAACGAGCCTCACGGACTTGCTCCGCTCCAGGAAACACGAGGTCGCCAACCTCCATTCCGCCCGGAAGAGGGTCAAATTGATACCAAAACGCAGCACCGTGCGCCTCCCGAGCTGCATCCCACCTAGCTGCGGGAGTTTTTGTAGGCAATTTCTCCATATGCGCGCAAGCTGCTATAATCCCATGCGTCTCTGTCCGGGTCTGTGGTTGCGGGCGGTAATCCGCCTTAGTCCATGACAGACGAGGTCAAAGGGATCCACGTAAGTCCGAGCGTGCGCGCCCGGGCGATCATGGCTCGTCCTAGAAGTAAGTCGTACCGCCCGTCCTATACCTTGAGGCAATACCGCCTCGCGGGCGAGAGGGCCTTCAGTGAGGGGTGCCGCGGCATTCCGAGCAAAAGCCCCGGTGCGCGAGTGTGGGGTCAAAAACCAGGTCAGCTGGGGAGAGACGCATCTATAGCCTATGAGGGGAGTTTCATGTCGCGCCGCAGAGTCCTTGCCGCCGTCGCCATCGTCCTTACTGCCGTCGCCCTTGCCGGGTGCTCCAATCCGTTCGCCGGCCCGTCGCTGGCCGACGCCAAGGCAGCCGAGTCCAAGTCCGCCGCCGTCACCAAGCCGACCATCCTGAATGACGGCAAGTTGGTCGTTGGTGTCCGTACCAACTCGGTCTCCGCGCCCTACTGCGCCACGACCTCCAACAGCGTGCTCGCCGGCATCGACGTTGACGTCGCCTCTGCCATCGCCGACCAGATGGGCCTCTCTGTCGAGTTCGTGACCTCGGCCAACGCCAAGGACGAGCTGGGCTCCAAGTGCGACATCGTCATGGACGTCACGGGTGCCACCTCCAGTGGCTACACCGTCGTGGGCTCCTACGTGGAGCGTGCCACGGCGTTCTTCTCCAAGCAGTCCTCCACCTACGCCGCCACCGACCTCAATGGCAAGACCGTGGGCGTCCAGACTGGCTCCGCCTCCGAGGCTGCCCTCTCGCGCTCGTCGCTCGTCGTGACCCAGCGTGGCTTTGGCAACATCAACGAGGCCTTCGAGGCACTCAACTCTGGCACCGTCGACTGCGTGCTCTGCGACGCCTACTCGGGCGCGTACCTGGCCACCCAGTACAGTGGCATCAACATGTGCGGCACCCTGGACGCGCCCGTGAGTTACGGCGTAGGCGTGGCCTCCTCCAACTCCGCGCTCCAGGATGCCGTCAAGTCCGCGCTCGAGCAGGTGAGCAAGGGCGGCCTTCTGGATGTCATCCGTCAGCGTTGGGTTGGCACCATGCCCAGCCTGACCACCGAGAACCAGATCAAGGGAGTGGCCACCACGTCCTCGACGTCCACGGGCGACGCCGCGGAGAGCGCCGAAAGCACGCAGGCCACCTCAGGCGTGACGGCGGGTTCCAACGCGGCCACGGTGTAGCTTGCTCGCGCAGACCGAATTGCCAGCCTAATTGTCCCGCCATTTGGGTAAGGTTCTTATAAGCACCGGTTGCGTCGCAGCCCGTGCGGCATTATAGGAGCTACACCGAGGAGGCAACATGGTAGATATCAAGATCTCTGGCCGCAAGGTCACGGTAACGGATGCCATGCGAAGCTATGCTGTCGAGAAGATCGGCGATGCCCTCAAGGTATTTGACATCACCCCAATGTCCTGCGACGTCGTTCTTCGCGTTGACAAGAACCCCTCCAACCCCGACTCCCAGGTGGCCGAGGTCACCGTGTTCGTTCGCGAGAGCGTCGTGCGCGTCGTGAGCGCCGAGCCCGACATGTACGCCGCCATTGATAGCGCCGCCGACAAGGTCACGCGCCAGCTGCGCAAGTACAAGACCCGCATCGTTGACCGCCGTCAGCGCGCCGGCGCCCGTGCTCCCGAGCAGGCTCCTGCCGAGATCGACTTCGACGCCATCCTGGGCGAGCAGGACGACGAGCTCGTGCGCGAGAAGGTCATTGACATGCCGCCCATGACCGAGGAGGAGGCGCTGGTCCAGACCGACCTTATCGGCCACGACTTCTATGTCTTCACCAACGCCACGACCGGTCTCATCAATGTTGTCTACCACCGCAAGAACGGTGGCTACGGAATCATTAAGCCCAAGATTGAGGAGCTCGATGAGTAAGAAGGATCCTACGGAGCAGGAGAGCTCCGCGCAAGACCAGAGCAACACGGCGCCCGGCGAGTCTTCGTCGGGCGCTGCCCAGCTAAAGAAGTCCGTCTATCACGTGCCCACGAACTGTCACATCATCGTGGACTCGTGCGCGGACTTCAGCCAGGGCGTGGTGGAGCAGCTCGGCGTCGAGTGCATTCCCTTTGCCTACGTGCAGAACGGCAAGGAGTACCTGGACGACGGCTGGAAGGCACAGACCCCGCATGACTTCTACGAGGCCATGCGCAAGGGCGCCACGGCCACGACCTCTGCCGTCACCCCTGGCCGCTACTACGAGGTCTTCAAGGCCGCGGCCCAGGAGGGCACGCCCACGCTCTACCTGAGCTTTACCGCGGGCCTGAGCTCGTCGTTTAGTTCTGCCGAGCAGGCGGCGGAGATGGTGCGCCAGGAGTTTCCGGACTTTGAGCTCTACGTCCTGGACAACAAGTGCCCCTCTGCCTGCGCCGAGCTGCTGGCTATAGAGGTCTGTCGCCAGGCCGCCATGGGCCTGACCGCCCACGAGCTCTACGAGTGGGCCTCCGACGCACGCTACTTCGTGCATGGCTACTTCACGCTCGAGAACTTTGACGCGCTTTCCGCCGGCGGCAGGATCCCGCCCGCGGCCGCCCAGGTGGGAGGCAAGCTCGACATCAAGCCCGAGCTGTCCTTTGACCTCAACGGCGCCCTCACGCTCCGTGGCATGTGCCGCGGCCGCAAGAAGGCGCTGCGTGCGATTATCAACGACTTCCGTGAGAACTACTCCCACGATTCCTCGCTGCCCGTGGCCATCGTGTCCACGGACGCGCAGAAGGATGCCGACTGGCTGGAGAACGCGATCCGCAAGGAGGAGGGCTGCAGCGACCTCATCGTCGTCCACAGCTCGGTGAGTCCTGTCATCGGGTCGCACGTTGGACCCGGCATGGTGGCCCTGTGCTTCTGGGGCGTGGACCGTCGCGAGAAGGTCTCCCTCACGGATCGCATCGCGCGTCGCGTGCGCGGCAGCGAGTAGCACTACAGCTGGTTAGGAAAGAAAGAGCGCATGAGCAACAAGAACATTCGTAGGGTAGCCCTGGTGGGTTGCGGCATCATGGGCGCCGAGGTCGGCGCGCACGTCATGGACGCGGGCTTTGACCTCATCGTGTACACCCGCACCGCCAAGAGTGCCGAGGGCCTGCTTGCCCGCGGCGCATCTTGGGCGCAGAGCCCCGCTGCGGCGACCGCAAACGCTGACGTCGTGCTCACCTGTGTGGGCCTTCCCCAGGACGTCGAGGAGGTCTACCTGGGGCCGGACGGCATCCTGGGCGCCGCTCGCAAGGGGACCTGGCTGGTCGATCTGACCACCTCTTCGCCATCGCTCGCCCGCGACATTCACGAGGCGGCGCAGGTCGAGGGAATCAATGCCGTTGACTGCCCCATGACCGGCGGCCAGGCTGGTGCCAAGGCAGGCACCCTGACGCTCTTCGTGGGCGCCAAGGAGGACTATGTTGAGCCCATCATGGGCGTGCTCGAGTCCTTCTCGGCCAAGCGGTACTTCTTTGGTTCCGCGGGTGCTGGCCAGAGCGCAAAGCTCTGCAACCAGGTCGCCCTGGCTGCCAACATGGCGGGCATGTGCGACGCGTTTGCGCTGGCCGAGCAGTCGGGCCTGGACATCGCTCAGGTCCGTGACGCCATCATGGACGGCATGGGCGGCTCGGTTGCCATGGACAACCTGGGTGCGCGCGTGCTGGACGAGGACTGGAAGCCGGGCTTCATGAGCATGCACATGCGCAAGGACCTCGTGCTTGCCCTTCTGGCCTCCGAGGACCTGGACATCACGCTGCCCGCCACGGAGACCTCCTACATCCTCTATGACACGCTTTGCAAGATCGGCGGCCCCAAGATGGGCACGCAGGCCCTGGCGTTGCTGTATCGTGACGAGGCCTCTGCCGTCGCGGCAGGGCTCGACTGGTCGGTCTTTGCGCAGGAGCAGGACCAGCAGGAGGAGCACCACTGCTGCGGTGGCCACGGCCACGGCGAGGGCCATGGCCACGGTGACGGCTGCTGCGGCGGCCAGGGCCACGGCGAGGGCCACCACTGCCACCACGAACATGGTGGGGAGCGGTAGCACTTGGACACACAGGAGATGGTACGGGCTGCCTCGAGCAACTCGGTGTTTGCCATGGTCATCATCAGCCTGCTCTTCCTTGTGGTGGGCGCGCTCATCGGCGTCCGCGTGGGCGAGGAGATCAGCGCGAAGCTCGTGACCAAGCGTGACTATGTCTTGGCCAACCTGGCTGCCTTTGGCCTGGGTGTCATTGCGTGCGCGCTCGTGTGGATGACGGGCTGGGTGCTCTTTGCGGCCCTGGTCATTGGTGTGATCGCTGGTGTCATCGCTGGCCTCAAGCTGGGCTTTGGCGAGTCGGTGGGCCCGTGGAAGTTCCACGACCGCTACCTTCGCGTGAACAAGGACCAGCTCAAGCGCTCTGAGGAGGGCAAGCGCGCCGAGGACGTCCGTCGTGCTCGCAAGTCTGGCAAGGAACCAGAGCTCATGAGCGTGGCGCCTCACACGGGCGACAAGAGCAAGCAAAGGGGGGACAACTAACCCATGAACGACATCGCACAGAGCTCCATCGCGGTGCTCATTGACTATGAGAACCTTGCCAAGGGCACGGGGCGTCGTAAGCGCAACGGGCACCAGGAGCAGGGACCCATGCCCGACATCAAGCGCATCCTGGAGCGCATCGTGGACAAGGGCAGAATCGTCTCAAAGCGCGCCTATTGCGATTGGCAGCGCTTTGGCGATGCCGTCACGCCCCTGCACGAGCTGGGCATCGAGCTCATCGAGATCCCTGACCGCGCCTATACTGGCAAGAATTCCGCCGACATCCGCCTTGCCGTGGACGCCGTAGAGATCTGCCTCACGCGCGAGCACGTGAGCACCTTTGCGATCCTCTCCGGCGACTCGGACTTCTCGCCGCTTGTGGCCAAGCTCAAGGAGTTTGGCAAGCAGGTCATCGGTGTTGGCATGCGCGACTCCACAAGCACGCTGTTGGCTGAGAGCTGTGACGAGTTCATCTTTTACGAAGACATCGTGAGCGGCGTGGGCATCACCAGTTACGAGGGGCGCGTGCCCGAGGAGAGCTACCCCTGCTACCAGCTGTTGCTGGAGACTATCGACTCCATCCAGCGTGAGCGCGATGGTGTCGTGCAGCTCTCGCTGCTCAAGAACACGATGCTGCGCAAGCGACCTCAGTTCTCTGAGCGCGGCTATGGCTACCGCAACTTCACTGCGCTTATCGAGGAGGCCTCTGAGCTGGGCCTCGTTGTCGTGCATCATGACAACAGGCTGGGCCAGCTCGTGGTCGACGGAATTTGTGACTAGGAGGCATTGATGACAGAGGACCTAACCAATAACCCTGCGGAGCTCGTCGCGCTCATGACCGAGCCCTCGCGCAGCACGCGTCAGGAGGCGGCCCACGCCCTGGCGCAGATTGCGCGCGAGACGCCCGACGCGCTTGCCGACGTCCTGGACCAGATGATCGACGCGCTCGATCGTCCCGAGGCCCAGACCAGGTGGGAGGTGCTTGACGCGCTCGCGCTTATGGCAGCAGACGGGCAGGATGTGTCCGGTGCCTTTGACCGTGCCGAGACGAGCCTCTTTGACGAGCGCTCTCTGCGCGTGTGCCTGGCGGCCTTCCGCTACATGAGCGCATACGGCTCCACGTCCGAGGAAGCCTCCGACCAGGCCTGGCCTCTCATGTCCGAGGCGCTCCAGTGCTACCACGGCGACACGATCTACCGTGACATGCTCATGGCGCTGCTCGAGTTTGCCCGCGGCACGGTCTCCGATGACGTGCGCGCGTCCATGGCCGAGATCGTGGCCTTTGACGCGGAGAACGGCTCGGGCTATCTCAAGACGCTTTCCGCTGATGTGCTCGAAGCCTGTTCTGCAAGCTAATTTGAGCTCTTATCGGCAAACGGAAGGTTGTCCAACAAAACTACATGACGGGGTATACTTAGGAAGTTCGTTTTTTGAAAGGCGGTCGCGAGGCCGCGCAACGAGAGGAAAGATCTATGGCAGAGTTTGACGACAAGGAGCTCAACGAGGGCGCTACGCCCGAGCAGGCTCCCGATACCGCTACGTCCGTTAGTGCGGCCGAGGCTGCCGCAGACCTGAGCTCGAGCGTGAGCGCCCCTGCGCCCGCCCCCAAGGGCTACGGCCTTCCCGTCGTGATCATCGCCGCAGTCGTGGCGCTCGTCCTGGGCTGCCTGGCCGGCCGCTTCCTGCTGAGCGGCATTGGTGGCGGCTCGCTCAACGGCAAGGCGACCCTGACCGAGGCCGAGCTGGACACCGCCGTGGCCTCCTACACCTCCAACGGTCAGACCAAGAACGTGACCGCCCGCGAGGTCATCCAGAACTCGTCCTCGCTGGATAGCGCCAAGAACGATGACAACACCTACAACGTTCCTGCCGCCGAGTCCACGATCAGCTACGTGCGCAACAAGATCCTGAACGACGCCGTGACCGCCGAGGGCATCACCGTCTCCGACGAGGATGCCAACGCCTACGCTCAGGAGACCCTGGGCTCCTCCGACGTCGACACCATCGCCCAGCAGTACGGCATGGACTCCAACACCGTCAAGGACGTCCTCAAGCAGTCCGCTGGCGTCAAGAAGCTCTACGACAAGATCACCGGCGGTGGCGACTCCTCCACCAAGCCCGAGGCTCCCGCACAGCCCGAGGCCGGCAAGGAGGACGAGAAGAACGCAACCTATGGCGAGTACATCGTCAAGCTGCTCGGCGACGAGTGGGATGCCGCTAACAACAAGTGGGCGCGCACCGACGGCCCGTACTACGCTGCCCTGGGCACCGAGCAGTTCACCTCTGACTCTGCGTCCTACAACCAGGCCAACAGCGCCTACTACGTCGCGACCTCCCAGAGCGACTCCAGCAGCGAGGACACCCAGAAGTCCTGGACGGACTACGTCAACGGCAAGCTCTCCAACGCCTCCTGCACCGTGTTCTCCCTGAACTCGTAAGGCTGGCACGCTGAGTGTTCGAGGGGGCGGGGCCACGTGGCCTTGCCCCCTCTTTTTGTTGTCGCGGTTTGGGGAGGACGCATGAGAGTGGTCGTGAGCGCGTGTCTGATGGGGGAGAGCTGTCGTTATGACGGGGGCTCCAAGCCGTGCGACGCGGTCCGTGACGTTGTCGGGCGCATGGAGCCACTGCTCGTGTGCCCCGAGTGCGCGGGCGGCCTTCCCGTGCCCCGTCCTCCGGCCGAGCGCGTGGGCAGGCGCGTGATGCTGCGTGACGGCACGGACGTGACCGAGGCCTTTGAGCGTGGTGCGGGTGCCACGCTTGAGCGCTGCCGGTCCTTCCGTGCGCCGCTCGCCATCCTGAAAGCCAAGAGCCCCTCATGCGGGCGCGGCCTCATATACGATGGAACATACACTGGTCGACTAACGGCGGGCGATGGCGTGTTTGCCAGCCTGCTTGAGAGAGAGGGGATCTGCGTGGTGAGTGAAGACGTGGTGGAGGCCTGCAGGCCTTCCGTTGAGCACCCGGTGGCAATCGTCGTGGGCACGGGCTTGGGGCACATCAAGGAGCTGGTCCATCCCGTGCGACGCATCCCGTACGCCGAGATACCCGGCTTTCCGGCGGATGCGCGCACGATAGAGGGTCACAGCTACGAGGCGGTCGTGGGAACTATCGAGGACGTGCCGGTGGTGGTCTATCCTGGCCGCATCCACCTGTATCAGGGCTACTCCGCCCCGCAGGTGACCTCGCTGGTACGCCACGCCCATCGCCTGGGCTGCCGCGACATCATCTTCGTGTGCGCCACGGGTGCCGTTGAGGGCAACGCCACGCCTGGCATCGGCATCATCACCGACCACATCAACCTCACGGGGCACAACCCGCTCGATCGCCCTGACAACCTCTCGAGCGTCGAGTCGCCCTTTGTGGGCATGACCGACGCCTACACGCCTTACCTTCGCACGCTTGCCCATGGCGTGGCTGACGATAAGGGCATAGGCGTGAGCGAGGGCGTGTATGCCGGCCTCTTGGGCCCGTCGCTGGAGACTCCTGCCGAGGTACGTGCCCTGGCGGCCCTGGGCGTGAGCTACACGGGCATGGCGCTTGTGAATGAGACGATCATGGCCCACGCGCTGGGGATGAACGTCCTCGCGCTCACGTTGGCCTCCAATGCCGCAGGCTCTCCCGACATGACGCACGAGTCCGTGCTTGCCGCCGCGGAGGCAAACCGCGACGACATGGACACGCTCGTTAGTGGCGTTTTGAGGTTGCTGTAGGGAGTGCTTGAAACCGCGCGCGAGGTAGGGTAAAGTAATCGGGCGCAATGAGACGCCAGTTTAGCTCAGTTGGTAGAGCACCGCTCTCGTAAAGCGGGGGTCATCAGTTCAAGTCTGATAACTGGCTCCATTACCTAGCAGGGCCGGTGCCGTAGGGCATCGGCCTTTTTGCTGTCGCGGGGTCAGACTTGAACTGCGGCCGAGGCGCAGCCGAGGCCGTTCCCGCACAAGTCTGATAACTGGCTCCATTACCTAGCAGGGCCGGTGCCGTAGGGCATCGGCCCTTTTGCTGTCGCGGCGTCAACATCCCTTGTTCATAGAAGGCGGTGCTTCTGTGGTTTCCGAACTGTCAATGCCTTGCTGCCGAACGCGCCCACAACCTCTTTGAAGTGTGCTAACCTGAAATAAATCTGTTGACTTGTTTTGCAGGGTCGGGTGGTCGACATGCGCTTGAAGCAGGTTGTGCGGGTATTGAAGAGTGTCTTCGCGTCGTTCATGGCAGTTCTGCTGGCGGTTGGCCTCATGCCTTTGCCCGCGGCGAATGGGCAAGCCTACGCCGCTGATATGCCGCTTGCCGCCGGGTCGTCCGCTGTTCTGTCGGCGGGCGATGGGGAAGAAGGCGAACGATGCGCACACGCAACCCGACTCGGGCGAGCTGTCGGCTCAGGCTGCCACCGGCAAGCTGACGTATTCGAGCAACACGCTGAACTTCTACCTGTATTCTGGCTATAACGGCGGTGGCGAGAGCGGTGCGCTGAAAGCCTACACCATCAAGAACACGGGCACGGTGAAGGTGACGGGCATCAAGCTTGCCAGCTTCAGCGCTAAAAAAACAGGCACCATCGTCTACGACGGCGAGGGCAATCCTGTCATCACGCAAAACACGGTCCCCTATGTGCTGACAGACGAATACGGCACAGTCAGATACGACAGCCTCTATCTGGACGACTTGAGCTCTTGGGCAAACGGGGAGGCATTCGACTTGGATCCCGGCCAGTCGAAGAAGCTCTACTTCACGGTGGCGTCGCCTTTCCGTGCGGGCTATACGTTGAAGACGGGCACCAACGTCACCGACACCGTGCAAATCGTGAGCAACAACACCGATGCGAAGACTGTCAACCTGCACTGCGAGGTCTACGATCCGAACGGCTCCTACGCCAAGTTCGGCACCGAGCTCGACAGCTCCGGCAATGTGGCGGGCACTCCGTCGATCAATTTCGGAACGGTGGCGGCCGGAACGGAGGTCTTCGACGAGGACGGCAGCTACAACAAGTACCAGATGTTCTACATTCAGAACGCGGCAACGGCTAAAGATTCCAAGAGGGGCGGATATCCGGACCTTACGGTAACCGACATCACGATCGAGGATGACACAGCTGGCGTTTTCCAGGGCGCTCAGGTTGGATACGGCGACGGTCTGTATGGGGCCAGTCGCATGACGCTTGGGTACGACTCGTACTGGCCTCGGGCGTATACGGTGGACGCCACCTACGTACCGGCGGGCACCTATACGGCTAATCTGTGTTTCCACTTGTCGCCCTACAAGGTGAACAGCAACGCGGGAAACACCACGACGGGCGTTATCAAGATTCCCATGACGGTGAAGGTGACGGGCGCTAATCCCAACATTCCCGTGGCCGTGACTAATCTGACAGCCGAAGCCGGCAACGGGTATGTGGGGCTGAGTTGGGACAGGCTGCCGAAGGACACGACGAATTCCAGTGGTTACGTAGTATGGCGTGACAAATGCGAGGGCGTCGAGCCTGGTACGCTAGTTTGGGACAGTATCGACGAAATCCTGGATCTGGACGAAACCACGTACGTGGACAAGAACGTCAAGAACGACACGACGTACACCTATTACGTCACGCCGCGCTTCGGTGGGAATTACGATTTCGTCAAGAAGAGCAACTACGCCAGCGCTACGCCATCGGGCTCGGCGCAGGGCCGGCCGCTCGCGCCGTATATTCATCGATCGGACACCCAGAACGGTTCCGTCAGGCTGACGTGGTCGTTGGATCCTGAAACCCAACATCAATTCGACAAGGGCGATGGCAAGGGGGTCGATTACGATTCGAGCCTGGCCCCGTATCCTGCGATCGACCACTTCAACATCTACCAAGACGGCTCGCTGGTGGCCACGTATTCGCAGAATTCTTACGAATCCCATTATGACGAGATGTACCAGTTCCCCAATGACTACTGGGAGACGAAATCCAGTTACTACTGGGTATACGACGTACCGGTCGATGATGCGTATCAATATCACAAATTCTGCGTGTCTGCAGTCACGAAGACAGGCGCGGAAAGCTATCTGAGCATCGAGGACGAAGAGTGTTCGGGAAGCGATGTCCCCCTGACCACGCGGTTGGATGCTTCATGGACACAAGGAAGCGGCGTTTCCCTTGCGTTCGGATGGGAAACAGAGACGTGGATCGAGTGGGTTGGATCGGGTATCTCGTACACGGTCGAACGCAAGGAAGCGGGCGAGTCCAGTTTCCAGACGGTACAGAGCGACAGGACGGATGATTATGAAGCCGCTTGGGTCGATGAGACTGCCGGTGCCGGCAAGACGTATGTGTATCGGGTGATCGGCACGAACAGCGCGGGCGTCGGAACCAGCAAGGAAGTGACGATCAGCACCTCGGGGGCTTCGGCTGCGCTCCCGCAGTTCGGCTACGAACTCTGGTCTGTTACCGAGGGGACGCTTTCGGCAAGTGCGTCTGTTTGGAGCGACAACACAAAGGTGGAGCTGCTTCGCAAGAAGGATGACGCTGCCGACTACACGGTGGTTGCTTCGAAGACCGTTTCAAACAACTCGGTCGAATTTACCGACACGCCGGAAAATGGCACGTATACTTACTACATGCGGTTCAGTCTGGGAGGCTGCGTGGATTCTTCCCAACCGTTCGTGTGGAATCGCGCCGAGAACACCTCCTACGACAACATGCTAAAGCCGCCAGGCGCGGTGACGTCGGTGACCATTACGCCCGGCGATCGAAAGTTCCAATTCTTTTGGGATCCGCCTGCAACGGGAGGGAAGGTTGAGAGCTACCAGATTTGCGAGTACCTGGAATTCCCCGATGGCCCGAGCATAGACATGGATTCCATGCAGGTTGTGCCTGGGTCGGAGACGAGCTATTTGTGCGAGAACACCTACCACAACGGCGAGTGGTATCCGCCTTCTAATGGCAGTGAGTACCGTTTCGTGATACGCGCCGTGAATGCGGCGGGCGTGAGCGATTGGACCTATTTGGACGAAGTGTCCCCGAACGGCGATGACTGGTCCACCGAGCCCCCGGCGGCACCAGTGATCGACGGAGACAACACCAAGGTCCAGTGGAGTGCGGATGTCAATGAATGGGTACTGCACATCGAGTGGATGCCCGGTGACGGAGGCGGTACGGCCACCGGCTATTACGCAACCGCGGATATTCCCGGATTGGGCTTGTCGGGCGAAAAGACGAAGGCAGACGAGCTTTCGTGTGATCTTCGCATGGACGCGCAGGACGAGGCGGGCATAAAGAAGGGCACCTATGCGATACGCGTTGCCGCCTACAACTCGCGTGCGCCGCTCGGCGATGACTGGAAAGGCGGTGTGGCTTCCAGCTATTCGTATGCGTATGGCGCGGCA
>CAJOGH010000019.1:5746-23350 GCA_905233865.1 uncultured Atopobiaceae bacterium | reverse complement strand
GAAATCGTGCAGCTCGTAGGGACCCACCAGATCCTCGGTCTTCTGCAGCAGCTCGCCGTCCTTGCCAACGGGCAGCAGCTCCGGGGACACCGGGGTGGCGAGAATGTCCTCCAGCACGGCCTTCAGCTCGCCCTCGGCGTGCATGGCCTCGTGGCGGACGATGTACCGCACCAGGGTCTTGGGCACGCTGGCGTTGACGCCGTACATGCTCATGTGGTCGCCGTTGTAGGTGGCCCAGCCCAAGGCGAGCTCCGACAGGTCGCCCGTGCCAATGACCAGGCCGCGCTCGGCGTTGGCTATGTCCATGAGGATCTGCGTGCGCTCGCGTGCCTGGCTGTTCTCGTAGGTCACGTCGTGGACGGACTCGTCGTGGCCGATGTCGGCAAAGTGCTGGCGCACGGCAGCCGCGATGTTGACCTCGCGCAGCGTCACGCCCAGCGCCTCGGCCATGCCCAGCGCGTTGCCATGCGTGCGGTCCGTGGTGCCAAAGCCTGGCATGGTCACGGCAACGATGCCCGCGTGGTCAAGGCCAAGCAGGTCAAAGGCACGCGCGGTCACGAGCAGCGCCAGGGTTGAGTCCAGGCCGCCCGAGATGCCGATGACTGCGCACCTCGAGTTCGTGTGGTCCAGGCGCTTGGCCAGGCCGTGGGCCTGGATGGCAAAGATGTCCTCGCAGCGCTCCTGGCGGCGCAGCGGGTCGGAGGGGACAAAGGGGCGCGGGTCAACGGCGCGCGAGAGGGGAGACTCGCTCACGGTCAGGGCAAAGGGCGTGCTTACGTACCCCGCCGCCTCGGCGCCTGGCGCGCAGTGGAAGGTGGACATGCGACGACGCTCGGCGCTCAGGTACGCGACGTCCACCTCGCTCATGGCAATGCCCTCGCCAAAGGGCGCGGACTCGCTCAACAGGTGGCCGTTCTCGCACACCAGGTCGTGGCCGCCAAAGACCACGTCCTGCGTGGACTCGCCGGCACCGGCGCTCGCGTACACGTAGCCGCAGACCAGACGACCGCTCTGACCCACCACGAGGTCGCGACGGTAGTCAGCCTTGCCCACGACCTCGTTGGAGGCCGAAAGGTTCACGATGAGGGTTGCGCCGGCCATGGCATGCGCGATCGAGGGCGGCCGCGGGACCCAGAGGTCCTCGCAGAGCTCAGCGGCAACCACCAGGTCGGGCATGGTCGAGCAGGCAAAGACCTGGTTGGCGCCAAAGGGTACGCAGCCAGCCTCGCCCAGGTCGAGCTCCACGCACTCCAGCGGGCCCGGCACAAAGTGACGCCCCTCATAGAACTCGTTGTAGGTGGGGATGTAGCGCTTGGGAACGATGCCCAGGACCTCGCCGTGGGCAAGGGCCGCCGCGCAGTTGTAGAGCTTGGCGCCCGCGCGCACGGGCAGGCCGACGAACACGAGGGCGTCAAGGTTGGCACAGGACTCCGCTATGGTCAGAAGTCCGCGCTCGGCGGCGTCCAGCAGGGCGTCCTGCCAAAAGAGGTCCTCGCAGGTGTAGCCGGTGATGCACATCTCGGGCGCCACGACCACGCGCGCGCCCTCGTCCACCGCGGCCTCGATGCTGCGCAGGCACGAGTTGACGTTGTGGTCCACGTCAGCAACACGAATGCGCGGCGTAACGGCGGCCACGCGCACGAACCCATCCCTCATGAGGCTCCCTTCATCGTTGACGTCCCCATTCTAACGCCCGCGTCGTCCCCTCGCCCGCGTGCATTCCCCCGTAGGTTTCACACATCGTTCAGGATTACGCGTGTATTCCCCCGTAGGTTTCACACATCGTTCAGCATCAAACGGCCGATAAGAGCCAAGAGGCAGCCAGACCACCGTCTTTCCGTCGCATTAGAAAATCTAAGCGTGAAAAAGTGAGATTTTTTGCATCCGAGGTGTTATATCTCCGTCGGGTGGGTACTATACCCATCGGTTGTAGATATGCGGCCATCCGGCCGCGCGTTTGGCACAGCGCCAAGAAGGAGGTATTCGTACCATGAATCTCAAGCCCCTGGGAGACCGCGTTCTCGTCAAGCCCGCCCCCAAGGAGGAGAAGACCGCCAGCGGCCTGTACATCTCCAGCGGTGCGCAGGAGAAGCCCCAGCGCGGCGAGGTCATCGCCGTGGGTGCCGGCAAGCTCGGTGACAACGGCGAGCGCCTGCCCATGGATGTCAAGGTTGGCGACGAGGTCTTCTACGGCAAGTTCGGCGGCAACGAGGTCAAGGTCGACGGCGAGGACTACCTGCTGCTCCGCGCCGACGACATCTACGCCGTCATCGAGGCCTAAGTACGCGCACGCATCTCTGCCTGCAATCAAGAAAGAAGGAATCACATGGCTAAGAACATCGACTTTGGCACTGACGCTCGTGCCAAGCTCGCCCGTGGCGTCAACACCCTTGCCGACGCCGTGACCACCACGATGGGTCCCAAGGGTCGCTACGTCGCCCTCGAGCGCTCCTACGGCGCCCCCACGATCACCAACGACGGCGTCTCCGTCGCCAAGGAGATCGAGCTCAAGGACCCCGTCGAGAACATGGGTGCCCAGCTCGTCAAGGAGGTTGCCACCAAGACCAACGACACCGTTGGTGACGGCACCACCACCGCTACCCTGCTCGCTCAGGTCATCGTGAACGAGGGCCTGCGCAACGTCGCTGCTGGCGCCAACCCCATCGCCATCCGCCGCGGTGTGGACAAGGCCGTCGCCGCCGTCGTGGACAAGATGGCCTCCGTCTCCCGTGAGGTCTCCACCAAGGAGCAGATTGCCTCCGTCGGTACCATCTCTGCTGGTGATCCCGAGGTCGGCGCCAAGATCTCCGACGCCATGGAGGTCGTGGGTAAGGACGGCGTCATCACCGTCGAGGAGTCCCAGACCTTTGGCATCGACATCGACACCGTCGAGGGCATGCAGTTTGACAAGGGCTACATCTCCCCGTACTTCTCCACCGACAACGAGACCATGGTTGCCGAGCTCAAGGATCCCTACATCCTCATGACCGACCAGAAGATCTCCAACGTCCAGGACATCATGCCCATCCTCGAGGCCGTGGCCAAGTCCTCCGCCCCGCTGCTGATCATCGCCGAGGACGTGGACGGCGAGGCCCTCGCCTCCCTCATCCTCAACCGTCTGCGTGGCGCCCTGCAGGTCTGCGCCGTCAAGGCCCCCGGCTACGGCGATCGCCGCAAGCGCATGCTCGAGGACATCGCCGTCCTCACTGGCGGCCGCGTTGCCATGAAGGAGCTCGGCATCAACCTCAGCGAGGTCACCGACGACATGCTCGGCCGCGCCAAGAGCGTCAAGGTCACCAAGGACAACACCACCATCGTCGACGGCGCTGGCTCCAAGGAGGACATCTCCAACCGCGTCGCCCAGATCCGCGCCGAGATCGAGCGCACCGAGTCCGACTTTGACCGCGAGAAGCTCCAGGAGCGTCTGGCTAAGCTCTCCGGCGGCGTTGCCATCATCAAGGTTGGCGCAGCCACCGAGGTCGAGCTCAAGGAGATCAAGCACCGTATCGAGGATGCCCTCCAGGCCACCCGCGCGGCCGTGGAGGAGGGCATCGTCGCTGGCGGCGGCGTGGCCTTCCTGGAGGCCATCGACGTCCTCGACAGCGTCGAGACCGCCGACGCCGACGAGAAGATCGGCGTTGACATCATCGCCAAGGCGCTGGCCGCTCCCGTGAAGACCATCGCCACCAACGCTGGCTACGAGGGCTCCGTCGTGGTCGAGAAGATCCGCGAGCTCCCCGCCGGTCAGGGCCTTGACTCTGCCACTGGCACCTATGGCGACATGATCGAGATGGGCGTCCTGGACCCTGTCAAGGTCACCCGCACCACGCTCCAGAACGCTGCCTCCGTGGCGAGCCTCATCCTCATCACCGAGGCCACCGTCACCGACGAGCCCAAGAACACGAGCATCGAGGAGGCCATCTCTGCGGCCGCCGCTCAGGGCGGTCAGGGCGGCATGTACTAAGCAGTACCAGCCGACATATTGGCCGAGTCGCAAGTCCCTCCGTCGCGAAAGCGGCGGAGGGACTTGTTTTGTGACGCAAATGACTACCCAGGGCAGTCGTTAGCGTCAAGAGAGTGGCGCTCTCCGGAGGGTGCTCTGGGGAGCCGCAGGTCAGGGAGGTGCCGCCCCGGCGCGCTCTTGTCGACAAGAGCAGAAGTGACGCAAATGACTGCCCTGGGCAGTCGTTAGCGTCACAAAGCCAGTACGCTACCTCCTTGCCGCTACGCCTTGGGGCGGGCGGACTTGTTGCGGTCGATGCTCATGGACTGGAAGCGGTTGGCCATGTACTCGTTGTTGAAGTGCTCGGCGTAGAACTGTTCGACCGGCGTTGCGGGCTGGTGCCCGGCCAGACGCTCGGACCAGTTGTCCAGGGCCTGCAGCGTCATGATGCCGTTGACGAGCATGAGGGCCGCGCAGATGCCGGTCACGGTGTAGCGCAGGCGCCAGGGAATCAGGTTGATGAGCTTGAGCAGAAGGCCCAGCAGCAGCTTGATCCACGCCAGACCCAAAACGCCAAACATGGACGCGTACAAAAGGCAGGTGCGACCGCCAAATATGTCGCCGAGGAACTGGTCGGAGTAGTCCCAGGCGCTCGCGCCAAAGGCGATCTCCATGAACCAGCTGACAAAGTACTCGAACGCGCCGCCGATGATGGTGCACATGACAAAGATGAAGATGAGGCTCGAGTCCTTGAAGCGATTGAGGAACACTGTCATGAGGACGGCACCAAAGCCGTAGATGGGCGAGAAGGGCCCAAACAGCAGGCCCGCACGGTCCTGGTAGACGCCAGGCTCGATATAGATCATGTGGAAGATGATCTCGACCACAAGACCCAGGAAGCTGCCGACCATGAAGACCCAGAACAGGTTGAAGAAGTCCAGGCGGATGTAGCCCTCACCGGGCTCGGCCAGGCCGAGGGTGCCCAGGCGCACCTGCGTCTCGGTGTCGAGCATGCGAAGGCCCGAGCGCAGGTTGTTCTCCTGTACCAGCGAGGGGTTGAGGTAGGCGGAGACCACGATCTGGATAACAAGCGCCGCGAGGCTCAGGAGCAGCTCGAAGCCGATGCCGGAGAGCATGATGTCACAGACGCCGTGAAGGGCGGTCAGGACCATGTTCGCCGTGAGCAGCGGGCTCAGGGCGCCGCGCTCGCCGCGCAGGAGCCTGATGCCGATGACCAGCGACAGGATCGTCGAGATGGCAGCCGTGACCATGTCTATGGTCGCCACGACCGCGGTGCTTATGGTGGTGCCCTCAATCTGACTGAACACACCGTTTTCCATCGCTCCCATGAGGATGCGGATGCCTCCGACGATGCTCAGGGACGAGGAGATGATGAGGATGATGCTCAGGATGCGAAGCGGCAGCGGCAGCTTGTCAAAGGAGAGGCCACGCATGCGGGTGGTGACGACCTTCATGATGTCACGCCGCTCCTCCCGGGTCACGGGCTGGGTCTCGCTGCGCTTGCGTGCTGCCTCGAGGATGTCGTCTACGTCGCGCTGGCTCAGTGAGCCATCCGCTACGAGGTCTTGGGTCATCTCGACGAGGTTCTGCTTTGTCATGGGGCCTCCCGGTCGGTGCGCATAATGTGGACATTCTATCGTAGTTATATATGGGCAAGTCCCTGCCTCCTGCGGGCGGCAGGCGACCGTTCATGTCACGGTTACAGAAAACTCTAAGATTGATTGTGGCTTTGCGGCAGATAGTGGGTATTATTAGGGGTACATCATGCGCCACGCTGTGCGGGCGCCGTCCGCTTTGCGAGAGGGGGAGCTCGATGAGGGTCAGGAACTTCACGCGGTGGGCTAGCTGCGCGCTAGCCCTTGCGTTGCTTGTGGTAGGTGGCTTTGTCTTAGCGCCCTCGCGTGCGCTTGCGGACACCTCTGTGTCCACGTGGGGCGGCCTCAGGACGGCCATCGAGAATACGCCCACGGCGACGCCGACGGTCATCACGCTCGCGGACGACATCGAGGCGTCACCCGATGACACGAAAATCGATGTCGTACGCAACAAGGAGATTACCATCGACCTCAACGGCCACACCATCAGCCGTAACCTGGAGGAGGCCGTGAAGGACGGCTACGTCCTGATGACCAAGGGCACGCTCACCCTCACGGGGTCGGGCTCGGTCACCGGCGGCAAGTCAACGAACACCGCTGGCGGCATCGACGTGCAGAAGTTCGGCACGGTCGAGCTCAGGGACGAGGTCAAGGTCACCGGCAACGCCGGCTCCACGGCTGGTGGCGTCGCGTGCGTTCCTGGGTACAACGTGCGCATCGGCGACGCTGCCGAGGTCTATGGCAACACCGACCTTGAGGGCAACACCGTCGACATCTACCTTGCCCGTGGATCCACCGATGGCAATGCCCTCATCGAGGTCGTCTCCACGCTCACGGGCGAGAACACTATGTACGTGACCAACCAGGGCTTCCCTGAGAGCACGGCGATCCTCACGACCGGCTATGCCCAGCACAACGGCAACGACGCGTACGCAGACACCCGCTTTGACCTTGCCAAGAAACCCACGGGGTACGAGATCGCGTTTTCCGAGAGTCCCTGGCACGAGCTTATCTCACACAAGCACAACTGGAGGTTCACGGAGAATGGCAATGTGCTGGAGGCAAGGTGTAATGTGAGCCTGTATTCCTGCGATTGCCACAGTGAGCCTGCCACTCTGGTCATCGACGCAAGCGCCTGCACCAAGAAGGCCGACGGCAAGCCGGCCGCTGCGGCAACCGTGACGCCATCGGACAGCTGGCTCGCCTATCGCCTGGATGTTCCCACTCCCATGTACACGGGCGCGGGCAGCACCAAGTACCCGGCCAGTGCCACGCCGCCGACGGTCATTGGCACCTACCGTGCCTTCGTCACCGTCGTGACCAAGGGCAAGACGTCGGTCGTCGGCGAGAACTTTGAGATCCTGCCCGGTACGGTCACGATGTACCGCCTGTACAACCCCAACTCGGGAGAGCACTTCTATACCAAGGAGAAGCGCGAACGTGACGCGCTCAGGGCCGTCGGTTGGAACTACGAGGGCATTGGCTGGAAGGCTCCCGAGAGCTCGCGCACGCCAGTCTACCGCCTGTACAACGAGAACGCGGGCGACCACCACTACACGCCGTCCATCCAGGAGCGCAACGCGCTTTTGGCGGCGGGCTGGAACTACGAGGGCATAGGCTGGTACTCAGATGATGACAAAGGCGTGCCGCTGTACCGCCAGTACAACCCCAACGCCGTCACGGGCACGCACAACTACACGACTGACTCAGTCGAGGCGGGCGTGCTGGTGCGCATCGGTTGGCGTGACGAGGGCATCGGCTGGTACGGCGTAGTATAGGCCTTTGACGACAAGAGCCTAGACTTGCGGGGCGCGCTCCTTGGGGCGCGCCCCTATTCGTCTGCGTTGCCCTCGCTGACCTCTTTGCTCTTGTCGGCCTCTTCATCGCCGGGCGCGATCCAGAACTTGAGGGCGGGGAAGCTCACGATGACCGCGAGCAGCGTGTTGACGGTGGAGGCGATGACGCTCGCCACGCTGGGTGTCAGACCGAACATGTCCTGGCACAGCTGCGTCACGCGACCGGGCAGGATGAGGTTGACCACGACGATGACGACGGCCAGCAGCGCGTACTTGGGCGCCGACGCCTTGGCGCTCGCCGACGAGTGGAACACGAGGCGCATCTGTACGAAGTAGTTGACCACCTGCGCGAGGGTCTCGGCAATGAGGAAGGCGATGAAGCCGCCGAGACCCCCAGAGTTGGGCCCCGTGTAGTCAAAGATGAGAAAGGAGAACGGCTGGGTCAGGCCGAGTGTGGTAACAAACAGCCATGTGCCAGCCGCCGCCATGACGAACCTGGTGATGGTGGAGATGTTGGACAGCACGTTAAAGAGGATGAACTCCCAGAGTCCCTGGTGACGGTCGATCCAGCCGCGCGCGCCCATGCCAGCTCCTAACCTAGTTGTCCAGAGCCATGTCTCCTTCCTCAATGATACCCGCACGGCGCAGCACCGTGTCGACAATCCAGGTGATGATCGCGGGTGCCACGACACTGATGACCACGAGGCCGGCCCACTCGAAGGCGCCCGGCGTGATCCCGTCGGAGACCCACCCGGCATAGACGCCAATGGGGCCGACCAAACCGCAGGTCCCCATGCCGCTCGCGATGGCCGAGCCGTTCTGCTGGAGCTGGAAGACGCAGGTGGCTATAGGCCCGCAGACTGCGGACGCCACGGTGGGCGCCACCCAGATTACGGGCTTGCGCATGATGTTGCCCATCTGCAGCATGGAGGTGCCGATGCCCTGGCTCACCACGCCGCCCCAACCGTTGTCCCTAAAGCTGGCCACGGCAAAGCCGACCATCTGCGCACAGCAGCCGGCCAGCGCCGCGCCACCGGCAAGCCCGGTGAGGCCCAGCGCCGCGCAGATGGCGGCCGACGAGATGGGCAGCGTGAGCGCCAGTCCGACAACGACGGACACGATGACGCCCATCAGGAAGGGCTGGAGCTCGGTGGCCCACATGATGAAGTTGCCCACGGCCATGGCGCCCGCGCCAATCCAGGGGGCGGCTGTCATGGCCAGAGCGCAGCCCACGCCGATGGTCACGAGCGGGGTCACGAGTATGTCAACCTTGGTCTCGTGGCTCACGGCCTTGCCAAACTCGCCCGCGATGATGGCGATGACGAGCACGGCCAAGGGCCCGCCCGCACCTCCCGCGGAGTTGGCGGCGTAGCCCACGGTCACGAGCGAGAAGAGCACGAGGGGCGGGCACTTGATGGCGTAGCCGATGGCTACGGCCATGGCCGCGCCGGTGCACGCGCTGGCAAAGCCGCCGACCTCGTTGAGGACGGAGAGCCCCGTGAGGTTGCCCAGCGTGTTGAGGATGGTGCCGATGAGCAGGGACGCAAACAGACCCTGTGCCATGGCGGACAGCGCGTCGATGGCGTAGCGCTCAAAGCTGATCTGGATGTCCTTGCGTTGCAGGAACGTCATCTTCTCCTGCTCGGAGGTTGCCTCCTGGGTGGTGCCCATTACAAATCCCTTCCTTGGTTACAGGCTGGGACGTATTCTAGCGCCGAAGCCATCGGGCCTTTCAGGAATGGGCGGTTGGTAACGCGACCGACAAGTTGGGGAGCACAGTACTTTGAACTTGTGCAGGCACGTCGTCTCGCGTTCTCGTGTGTCGTGAATGCGGGACTTGAACTATATGCATTATATATGTATCATGTAGGTATGAAGTACGGAGATGGGTACATAGACTTTGAGTGGGATGAGCACAAGGCGGCCATCAACCGGGAAAAGCATGGCGTCTCGTTCGAATCTGCTGCTAGTGCATTCTCTGATCCGTACGCGCGAGTAGTTCCCGATGAGCGGCACTCTGACGTTGAGGAAAGGTTCTTTCTCATTGGCATGGACCTGGAAGCCAAGGTCCTAACCGTTTGCCACTGCGTTAGATGCGGTGGGACTAGCATCAGGATTATCTCTGCGCGAAGGTCCACAAGACGCGAAGAGGGACAGTATTGGAGGTATCGAAATGGCTGACAGCAACATGACTGACGACATTCCTGCTGAGGTTGACTTTTCCAAGAGCACCCCCAACCCGTATGCAGGAAGGACGCGCCGCCGTATTACGATCAATATCGATGCCGACACGGTCGAGTACTTCAAAGAGGAGTCGCGGCGAACGGGCGTTCCTTATCAGACCATCATTAACTTGTTCCTAGGAGAGTGCGCCGCTCAGCGTAAGCGGCTTACTCTTGCGTAAGGCTCAAAACACAGAGGGGGGGACTAGCTGACGTCCATGTTCTAAGCCCACTCGCTCGGGTAGACTTATAGGCGTTCAACAAGTCTGCTTGGAGGCGCGTATGCACAGGTTTGGTATTCGCAAGGTCGTCATCATCGGCTGTGGGCGCGTGGGAAGCCATGCCTCTTGTGCAACCAGCTCGTCGACGAGATTGTCCTCGTGGACGTCAACGAGGCCGCGGCCGTGTCCGAGATGATGGACCTCAAGGACTTCTCGACGGCCCTCGGCATCCACGTGGCAATCCGCGTGGGTGACTACAGTGACTGCGCCGACGCCCGCTTCCTCATCATGACCGCGGGCCGTCACCGCAAGCCGGGCGAGAGTCGCCGTGACATGCTCGAGGGTACCTTTGACATCCTCTCCAAGATCGTTGGCCCCATCAAGGAGTCGGGATTTGACGGTACGCTCATATCCGTCTCCAACCCGGCCGACATCGTGGCGGAGTACCTGTATCGTTCTCTTGACCTGCCGCGCAGCCGCAACTTTGGAACGGGCACCGCGCTCGACACCATCCGCCTGCAGCGCGTGGTGGGCACCCTCGTGGGCATGGAGCGCAGCCAGGTCCAGGCCATCGTCATGGGCGAGCACGGCGACTCTTCGTTCGTGCCCGAGAGCCACGTGTCGCTTGGAGGCATCCCGCTTGACGAGTACCTTCGCCTGCGTCCCGAGCACGCTGACAAGCTTGAGTTCAAGGCCATTGGCAAGACGGTGCACGAGTCAGGCGCGTCCATCATCCAGGGCAAGGGCGCAACGGAGTTTGGTATCGGCGCGACCGTGGCGATGATCGTCTCGTCCATCCTTCACAACGAGAAGCGCGTCATCCCGCTCTCCGCCCACCTGCGCGGCGAGTACAACGAGCGCTTCGTCTCCGTTGGCGTGCCGTGCCTGGTAGGGCAGAACGGCATCGAGCAGGTCTACGAGCTCGAGCTCACCGACGAGGAGTCCGAGCTGTTCCACAAGTCCTGCGAGATCATCCGCGGCGGCTTTGAGACCATCGTCAAGAAGGTCTAGCCTGGCCGTGCGCGTGACGCCTCCCGTTCTCTTAGTCCCTGCGTTCACATGAGGTTGTGGTAATGGTGCTCGCTCGCTGCAACGTTGGATTTCATCGCGTGTCACTTGTCCTTGCGGTCGCCCTCGCCCTTGTCGGCCTGGGGCCAAAGGGTGCTGTGGCGGACCAGACGCTCGTCGCAGGTCAGGCCATCGTCTGTGTGCGAGTCGAGCAGATGGACGCCCTGTATCAGGTGGTCGACTCCGTCGAGCCCATCGTGAATGTGGACGACGGTGTCGCGGCACCCGAGAGCTGCGAGCTCTGCGAGGTGCGTTCGTCCTCACGCTCCGGCGATGACCTCGTCGACGCGTTGCGCGGATGCGAGGGCGTCGTGTTTGCCGAGGTGGACGGCTTTGTGGAGGCTGATCTTGGCGAGGCAGAGCCGACTGACGACCCCGAGACCCAATCGACCCTCGCCGAAGACCTCCACGAGCTTGGTGGCCTCACGGTGCAGAGCGAGGCCACGAGGCGCGACTATACCCCGCGCCAGTATGCCTTCAACGGTTCCTTTGGCATCGACGTGCCCCAGTGGAACACCTATGACGGCGAGGGACAGCCAACACCTAAGGTGAGCGCCGACGGTCGCGTGGTGGCGGTGCTCGACACGGGTGTTGACTACAACCACGAGGACCTGCGCGACGTCATGTGGAACGAGGGCGAGGACTACCCGGAGCTCGTCGAGCTGGGTGGTGGCGAGCATGGCATCAATGTGGCCCCGCCGCGCAAGGACGGTACCCGCTACGACACGACAGACCCCATGGATGATGACCGCCACGGCACGCACGTTGCGGGCGTCGTTGCAGCGGAGTGGAACGGCCGAGGCGTGGGCGGCGCCGCGTGTGGGGCCAAGATCATGGCGGTCAAGCTCATGAACGATGCGGGTGCCATGACCATCAGCGACGCCCTGCGCGCTTACGCCTATGTCATCGCCGCCCAGCGCGCGGGCGTGGACGTCGCCGCCATCAACAACTCATGGGGAGATTTCAACTACAGTCGTGCGCTGGACATGGCGGCACGTGAGGCGGGTCGCCTGGGGGCCGTCACGGTCTTTGCGGCCAGCAACGATGCCGCCGACATCGATATGGCCGAGTCCAACGCCCACTCGTTCGTCAACAACCCCTATGCGGTGGTGGTGGGCGGCACCGACGAGAAGGGGCAGATGGGGGAGAGGAGCTGCTTTGGCAGGCGCTCCGTCCATGTCTTTGCCCCAGGCGAGCGAATTCTCTCGACTGTGCCCACCAACAAAGGTCCTGCCGACGAGGACGCCGAGCCACTGGTCAACAACGGCGTTGCCTATGCGTGCGACTATGAGTCAATCCAGGTGGCGGACAACGCGGACAACGGCGTCTTTGGGCTGGCCGGCCAGGATGGAACCACCTTGCAGATTGCGGACGAGGGCCACGACTCGGCGCATGCGCTGCGCCTGACCAAGACGGGGGCGGAGTCCAACTCCTGCGCGGTGAGCTTCAAGGAGCTCGCGGCTGGCGATGACTGCCGTGGCCTGAGCTTCTGGATCAAGGCCAGTGCCACGGAGTCCGTCGAGGCACTGCTCACCTATAACACCGTGAGCGACGGCAGCAGTGAGGACCGCAGCACCGTTCAGCTGACTGACGACTCTTGGCAGCAGGTGACGTTGCCCATCAGCGCTACCGCCGACAAGAGCAAGCTCAAGCTCTCCCTTTCGCTCTCGTCGCCCTCGTGGGAAGGCAAGGCCGGGGTCGGCGCCCTGGTGGATGACATCATACTCGTGGCGCAGACATCTCCCTACGAGCTGATGACTGGCACCTCTCAGGCTTCCCCTGCCGTGGCCGGAGGCGCGGCGGTCCTCGCGGCCGCATTCCCCGACGACGGCGCCGACGTGCTCGCCGCTCGCATAATAGGAAGCACCAAGCCGGTGCCAGAGCTGGCCGACAAGAGCGTGTCGGGTGGCATCTTCAGTCTTGAGAAGGCGCTCGATCTGCTCACCAACCCCGTTCTTGGCACTGCGAGGGCACTGGACGGCAGGATTGTCGTGACCGGCTACTTCTTTGGCGACACCAAGGGCACGCTCAAGGTCTCTGGCCAGGAGCTCGAGGTCATCTCGTGGTCGAATGATAGCATTGATGCCAAGCTGCCTGCGGACCTTAGCGAGGGCGAGCGGCTCGTCGAGGTGACCACCAATGACGGGAGGAGGGGGCACCAGCGCTTCTGTTTTGGCACTCCGTCTTCGCTGTACCAGCGCCTACCTCTGCCGGGCCAGGACGTCTCTGGCAATCCCGGTGACTACGTGCAGACGACTGACGAGGTGGACCAGACCTTCTATGTCTCCACGCCTCGAGCGCTTGTGGGCCTCGACGGGTACCTCTACTACCTGTTGGAGACGCCCGAGAACACCCTTGCAATGTACCGCTACGATATCGCGTCCCAAGATTGGGAGGCTGTCTTTACGGACGACTATGCGCCTGGGGGCGGTGCCTGCACCTGGGACGGAAAGATTCTCTTTGTCGCCGGCCAGGAGCAGGAGAGCAAGACCTACCTGGGCCTGTTTGACCCCGCGACCGGCGCGGCCACGTACAGCCTCATCAACAGCGAGTGGTTCGAACGCGAGGCGTCCCTTGTCAACACTGGCAAGGGCATCCTGCTCGCGGGCGGTCACCGACGCGCCTACGGGTCGGTGGGCAACACGTCCGTGGAAGTCGTACGCACGGTGGACCCTGCCACCATGACCCTGGCAGAGGTGGCGATGCCGGGGCAGACCAGGCTCAGCGACTCCTGGTATGGTGCTGCCTACGACAGCCAGGGCAATGGCTACTTCCTGGGCGGCGAGACCATGCGAGGCCTCTACAAGTTCTCGTTTGGTGACACGGGCGTGACTTGCACGGTGCTGGAGGAGGGCTCGATCTCGGGCGAGCGCGGTGATCGAGACGACGGCATGGGGCCGCAGGCCGACGGCACGCTGCTGACCGAACAGTCGCTTCGCATGGCCGTCGGCTCCACCAAGGACGGCATCATGGCCTCTGGTCCCGTCATGACCGACGCCGAGACGGTGGTCACGGCGGACACCTACTCCATGCCTTGGGACCAGACCAAGCTCAAGGCGTGCGACAAGCGTGTCAGCCTGACTAAGGTCTACAACCCCATGGGCACGGCGTATCGTGGCGCCTATTACGTTATCGGCGACACCGACAGCCAGGAGAACGGGCGCGTGTTCATTGCCCAGTCTGTGGAGACGCTTGAGCAGCCGGGCGACACCGATGCGTCTGAGACCGAGAAGGTCGCGCTCGCGGATGCCGATGCGGGAACGACGTCATTGGTGAGCCTACCGCAGACCGGTGATGAGCTGGGAACGGCCGCGCTTGTCGCGGGCATCGTGGGACTTGCGGTCCTTGCCGTCGCTCGTGTGGCAGAGCGCGCGACGCGCTAGGAATGGGAAAGCGGCCAGGAGAAGGTCTAGCCTGGCTCTGGTGCTGCGGCTGCCCGCCGTGTGCGTCGCGACCGTGAGGGACGCTGATGCTACGATACGTTCATGAAGACTGACCGAGACATGAGGACGGATTCCAAGGACGACGCTCGGGCGGGTGGCGTACCTGCCGCGCGGCTTCTCGCCGTCGCGTTTGCGCTGTTCACGTTTTTGCTCATGGGTACGGGAACCTGGAGCGACCTGGCGCTTATGGGACAGGACCTCGCTTTGCCCGTTTATTACCTGCGTGAGCTCATGCTGGCGGCCGGCTTTGTCCTCTGCGGGTTGGCTCTTCGTGGCGAGGCTTCTCGATCATGGGCGCGGACGCACGCGGCGGGCATATGCACCGTCCTGGGGATGGGCATACTTGCGTGCGCATGCGTGATGGCGTTGCCAGTGCCCGTCTTGGCACGTGCGTCTGTCTCGACAGCGTCTGCCCTCCTCGTTGGTGTTGCTGGCGCTTTGACGTATGCAAGCGTGGCACGTTGTGCTGCTGTGGCAGGCCCTGGCGGCTTTCGTGTTCTGGGCCTGGTCGTTGGCGCGGGTGGCTCCGCAGCGGTTGTGGTGCACTATGTGCTGCAGATTGTGCTTGAGCCTGGACCATGGCTGGTACCCGTCTTTGCGGTCTGTCTGGCCGCCCTTATGTGGTGCGTGGTCGCAGCCTTGGGCGCACCGTACCCAGAGGGCTCCCCGCAACCCGCTGATGCAGAAGGGCGCGGGGCGGTGACGCTGGCTTGCATGGTCGTGGTGGCCGCTTGTCTCTTTGGTCTGCTGCTCCTGTACGAGGGGGTCGTGCGCCTCGCGGGCGCCCAGGCGTCCTTTTATGACTGGCACCGGCTGTTCCTGGTCGCCGGTTACCTGGTTGTAGGCGGCGTGGCGTGGCGCGGAGGAAGGCCCGCGGCCACGACGCTCGTGGTGGTGTCGGCGCTCTTTGCCATTCTCGTGCTCATGCAGACGGCCCTCCTGCAAGAGGGCCCCATGACGGGAGCGCTGTTCTATACCCTGTTGGGCGCTGCCATCGCGTGGTGCGCCATCATGTTCATGGACCAGGCCGCGTTCTCGTCGTCACCTGTGCTGGTGGCTAGCGCGGGGCGCGTGATTGAGGCTGCGGTGACGGTCGCCGGCCTTGCCATCACGGGCGCGGGCACGCCCTCTGTGATTGCCCTGCTCGCCTTTGCCCTGGTCATGCTCGCGGTTCTCGTTGTCGCCTCGGTCAAGGGCGGCCTGCTCGTCTTTGCTCCGCACGCCCCGCAGGCACGGGAGGGGGCAGGCGCCGTTCCGCTGGAGGAACGTGCGCACCAGCTCTCGCAGGAGTGTGGCCTCACACCGCGAGAGGAGGACGTGCTGTGTGCGCTTGTCCTTACGGAGGACAAGAACCAACAGATTGCCACGGACCTTGGCATTTCGCGCAGGCAGCTGCAGTCCCACATCGCTCACATCTACAAGAAGACGGGGACCGCGACGCGCGCAGGGCTCGTGGCGCGTGCGAGCGGCGGCCATTAGCTGTCACGGTAGGCGCTCCTGGCTTGCGAAGGCCTCCTGCCGCTCGCGGAAGCCGTAGACCCTTCCATCTGCGTGAACGCTACCGTTGCACAAATGTGAACCTTCAGTTTGAGACCTCTCTGGCTAGCGTAGGAGGTGGTTATCCGCAGGGTCAACGGAGCTCACTCCGCCTCCGCGGTGGAGAGGCTCCCTCAGGCGAGGAGGTCCCATCGTGGCGAGTCGACGGTCCGTGCTCAAGGTCTTCGCAACTGTAAGCTTCTTGCTGGCGTGCGCTACGCTAGCGACCGCGTTTGCCCCAGGCGGGCCCTTGCTCGCCCGCGCGGATGACCCCGCGCCCCCTAGGCTCTTGTCTCCCTCGCTGTCCTCGCAGGACGATGCGCACAATTACGCGTTGTATGACAGCGAGGAAGGGTCGCTTACCTTCTACTACGGACAAGCTCCCGCCACCGATCAGTTCCAGACCATCTACGACGGCTATGACACGCAGACCTATACCTCCGCGAATGACCGGCCCTGGGGTCAGGTGGCCAGTAAGATCAAGTCCGTCACCTTTGATTCTTCGGTGGAGGGTCACCTGCAGCCCGTGAGCACGGCGTACTGGTTCTCGTACCTCTATGACAACGAGTCCATCAAGGGCCTGGAGTATCTGGACACGTCGCAGGTCACAACCATGGAGCGCATGTTTGCCTATGCGCTCAACGGCCAGGGGACGGCCAGCACCTTAGACGTCAGCGTGCTAAACACGGGCAACGTCACCAACATGCGTGGCCTCTTTTATGGCTTTTACCATGTGACGGGCATCACGCTTGGCGGGAGCTTTACCACCGCGAAGGTCACGGACATGCGCGAGATGTTCCAGGCATGTTCTGGCCTCACGGCCCTTGACCTTAGCTCGTTTGACACGTCCAAGGTCACGACCATGGCAAAGATGTTCGACGGCTGCATCGGCCTCACGTCTCTTGACCTTAGCTCGTTTGACACATCTAACGTTATGGACATGTGCGGCATGTTTTTTGGCTGCAACAAACTGCAGAACCTCACGCTGGATGAGAGCTTTGCCACGGGCTCCGTCACAACGATGGAGACGATGTTCGCTGGTTGCCGATCCCTCCAGACGATCGCGTTTCCCGCTACTTTCGTAACCACGAACGTCACGAACATGAGCCGCATGTTCGACGCATGCTCTGGCCTCACCACACTTGACGTCTCGGGCTTTGACACGTCGAAGGTAACCAACATGCGCCAGATGTTCCAAGGTTGCTCGAGCCTGACGACCCTCGACCTTTCGAACCTCAGCACTGCCTCTGCCACGAACCTCGGCTACCTCCTGTGCAACTGCTCTGGGCTTACGAGTGTCACGTTCGGCAATGACTTCACGGTGCAGGCCGCGACGTCGGTGAGCGGTGCGTTCTGGGGTTGCAAGGCCTTGGGGACGCTGGACCTCTCCAAGTGGAAGATGTCTGAGGTCACGGATGCCAGCTTGTTCCTCTATAACTGTTCTAGCCTAAGCTCGCTTGACCTGTCTGGCGCAAACACGGCCAAGGCCACGCGCCTGGAACGCATGTTTGACGGCTGTGGCGCCCTGAGCCAGGTCACGTTGGGCGAGGGCTTTCGCTTTAGGGGCGCGAGCATCAAGTACGACCAGTACTGCGCCTCGTTACCCGTGCCTCCCAACGACGGGCTGTGGAAGCGCGAGGGAGACGAGAACGCCTATACCGCGTCTGAGGTGCAGGGCCTCACCGGTGCCAACGTCGCAGGCACTTGGAAGTGGCTCAACGCCATTGCTGTCGTGCTCACGGCGGGCGAGGGTGCCACG
>CAJOGH010000019.1:2154-5642 GCA_905233865.1 uncultured Atopobiaceae bacterium | reverse complement strand
GAGGGTACCGGTCAGCTCTCGTCGACCACCAGCGCCACTGCCACCTTTACCTTTGGCGCCAAGAACGGTGCTGTCACGGCAACCTTCGCGCGTGACGACCGTACCTACGAGCTGTTGCTGGGCGAGCTCAGCCCCACTCAGTTCACCTATAGCGGCGCACCCCAGGCTCCGTCGCTCATGGTTCGTGACTCGTCCACCCTCGACGTCCTCAAGGCAGGTGACGACTATCAGGTCACGTACGAGAAGAGCGCAACTCCTGTGGCCAACCCGACTGAGCCAGGGGAGTACGACGTCTACGTCGAGGGCCTGCGCAACTATGCCGGGACGGCTAGGAAGAAGGCTGGCTCCTTTGTCATCATCCCCTCGTATGCCGTGAGCGGCACACTTGCCTGCGAGAGCGGCTGGAACCCTGGCTCCGGCTGGTACGGTTGCTGGGGCTCGCTCCAGCTGCAGCGTCCCACATCCTCGGGAACGTATGTGACCATAGGCTCTTATCCACAAAGCGAGCCAACCTTCACGCTGGAGGGGGTCACGCAGGGCATGCGCATCGTCTACACGCCCTACGGTGGGTCGGGATGCGCGCCCGTCACCTATGATGGCCTGGGCTCCCTGAGCGCCGACACCAACATCGGCACGATTACCGCGCCCTTCCGCACCGGCTCGGTGCGTTTCGAGAGCCTGGCTCTTATTGACGTGGACCGTCTGTATGACCCGGTGACCGGCGCGGACTACACCAAGGACGACGACGAGGACGCGCGTACCACCTCGTTCTCACTCAACGCGGGCTCCACGACTGTGCGGGCGTTCCGCAAGGGTACGGCAACGGAGGTGCCGGTGACCGTCTTTGACGGCTTGGGTCTCGTGATCGACGACGACGCGTTGGCGCCCGGCGCAACCTACACCATCGAGCTTGGCGTTCGCCCGCCCGTCTTTAGCGGTGGGTACTTCAGGTCGGGCAGCGACTATCGTGCCGTGACCCACACCCTCGACGTCACCATGACCGACCTTGGGGGTGGGCTAGTTGGGGCCCAAGGCATCGAGGTGCGCGCCTATGCCCAAGGCCGCGCGGACATCCACTACGCCAATCCCAGCGCCACGTCGGCGTCCGTCTTCCTCTTTGACGGCAGTGGTGCGTACGCAGGCGACGCCAGCATCGCGACCAAGGGCGAGGGCGTGATCCCCACCCGTCACCTGGACGCGGGCTCCTACACGGTCGCGGTCGTTGACCGTGACGTGTTCGCACAGCTGTCAAACGCGGGTGCGGGCGGGACAAAGGCTCCCTCCACCCTCTCCGAGCTACGTGGGCTTGGCTTTGGCGCGGGTCAGCTGGTGGAGCGCACCTTCACCGTGGCCAACAACAAGCTCGTCGACGTCGGTATCGTGGACCCCATCACCTTCCCTGTGCGCCAGGAGGCCGACGTCGTGGACAGGGCGAGGTCGTCTGTCACGGCAACGAGCAGCTACTCCAGCTATGCCACCATCACAACCGTGGTCTCGCTCGCGGATGGCGCGGACACGGACGCGCTCAACCATGACGACTGGTGGTGGTACCGTCCCAAGCTGCGTATCTACACCAACCAGAAGCAGACCATCGTGGACGGCAGCGGCGTGCGCGCCAGCTGGCCGCAGTCGCTGTCCATCAACGGCCAGCCGGTGGAGGTGCTGGACAAGGCCGCGAGTATGGACTTTGCCATGAGGAACGGCTGGCTTGACCTTGACCTTTTTGAGTTGTGTCCCACCTACGAGGGTGCGGCGTCGTTCCCGCTCACCGTCTCGCTCACGGTGCCGCGCTCCGACTACGGCCGGATCACGGCATCGGCGTACCTCGTGCTGCCCAGTCGCTCCAACTTCGTGGGTACCTTTGACCAGACCACCGACGTGCTGTCGCTCGTGGCACCAGAGGTCACGGCCACCACGTCCTTTACCGCCCATGGCTACACATCGCCCGGTGCGGACGTGACGCTCGAGCTTGACGGTGTGGCTGCGGCCACCGCCACCGCGGACGAGTATGGCTACTACTCCACGCTCGTCTCGCTCCCTGACGATTGCGAGAACAGCACCGTCTTTGGCCTGCAGGCTGTAGCTACGTGGAGCGTAGAGTCCCAGACCCACACCGCACGCTCCTCAGAGTTGACGGTCACATACTCGACAACGAGGCCCTCGCTCAAACGCCTATGGATGCTCACGCAGCACGGTCGCCTGGGTGCGTGGAACTACGTCCTTGCCTACGAAGACGGCGAGTGGAGCTCCATGTACAAGGGCTACTACCTTGGCGGCTCCTGGGAGAACCGACGCTTCATGTGGCTCGCTGAGCTCAACAACGCGGAGTATGCCTCAGACGTCGAGTGCGTGGTGCCCCAAAACGACGGCGACCTCAGGCTGCCGTGCACGCGCGACCTCGACCAGGCAGACGCATGGCTGAGTCTGAGCGACCCGGGCGCCGGGTGGTATGCGAACCCAGGCACGTTGAGCGCACAGTCGCTCGCGGAGGACAAGGGACTGATAGAGCTTGGCCAGCGCGGCACGCTCGACTACAACAAGGCCGCGCAGCTCGTCCGCGAGCACCTGTTGGCGGGCAACTCCTATGTGTCCGAGCCGGTCCACCTGACCATCGCGCCGTCGGGCGCCTACGTGACCTTTGACGAGATTGAGCGCCAGAGCCTGGGCGCGGCAGACGCCTATACGGGCCCGTCCGGACAGAGCAAGCAGGACATGGCGGCCTTTGTGAGTGCGCTCAACCAGAACAGCGACCATATGGTCCTCGTGAACCAGGAGCTCGGCGACAACAACGGCCTCGTCAAAGTCGATCCCGAATCAGCGGCGGAGGCCTACGTCTCCGCCGAGCCTGGCCAGGTTGACGAGTGGCTGGCCGTCGCCTTTGGACTCGACCCAGACGGCGCGCCTCTCGCTGATCCCAAGTGGCTTCAGCTCCATCATACGGTCGCGACGAGCGAGATAGACGACGCCTCGGAGCCGCTCGGCATGATATCGGCCGCACAGGCTAAGTATCAGGAGTACCTGCAGGCGGTTCGTGACGCCCAGGCCCAGGGCCGCAGCGTGACGGACGCCGTGGCCTACTGCCCCTGTGAGGAACCGGACAACGCGACCGGCGGCGTGCCCATCCGGTACATGAGCGTTCGTGAAGATGACGAGCTTGACTCCATGCGTTACTTCGTTTGGGCCGAGGACTCCAACCGCAATACCTATATGCGCACGATGGAGCGTTACGAGGTGGCTGGCGGCGCCGTGGCATACCGCCAGTACGAGGCGGACGAGAAGAGACTGACCATAAGCGAGTGGAACGATCAAACCAGGCAGAAGAAGGTCATCACCTATGAACTGGCGGACAGCTTTGTGCAGGCATTGACAGACGGCCAGCACGACACTGACTTTGCCCTGCTCATGAGCCTGTGGTCTCATGTGGGGTCACAGGTGCAACTGGGCTTCGCAGATGCCGTCAATGCCATGACGTCCAACGACGGACTTGG
>CAJOGH010000019.1:0-2039 GCA_905233865.1 uncultured Atopobiaceae bacterium | reverse complement strand
GTGAGCAACTGGCGCGAGACGGCGCTCAAGGAGGCAGGCCTCATAACGGACTGGGGCCAGCTCTCCAACGACGAGCTCAAGTCGCTCTACAAGTTCATCTGGGACAACAAGGATAGCTGCCTTCACATGGAGAGCAAGATCCAGCAGTCTGACCCCAAGGGCGCCAAGCTGGGCAACCCCTATGGTGACGCACAGGGTGCGGCGTTTCGTGGCGGTATCAAGCGCGTCTACGACGTCGTCGAGTTTGCCAAGGGATTTGGCCAGAAGTTCTACGAGGAAGGTGCCAAGGCGGCCGTCAAGGAGGTGGCAGAGGGCTACTTCAAGAACAAGACGGAGGAGGCATACCGCAATTTTGTGTGGGGCCAGCGCCCTGGCTTTGAGGAGGACGTCCTTTCCAAGTACAGTGACGAGTACAAAGACATAGTCCTCAACCTCATCAACTACCAGCGGAGGATCTACGGCAACGGCAACCCCAACGGATATCCCGCCAACTGCATCGACTGGAGCGCCATCCCCGATGAGCTCTACTACGCGCTGCGCTACCGCGAAGAGAAGCCCCTGCCAAGGCACGAGCAGCGAGCCCGCAGCAACGGCAGCATCTGGCCGCGCGGCAAGTACGATCCGTCGGGCATGGTGTACGAGGGCATGCTGTCCAACCCAGTGGAGGGCGCGCGCGTGGTGCTCTATACCTATAGCGCGACTTCGCCCAATGCCGACCATGCGGTGCTCGTCGACTCGAGCAAGTTTGGCTACGAGGAGAACCCTCAGGTTACTGGTACGGACGGTGGCTATCAATGGTTCGTGGGCGAGGGCTATTGGCAAGTCCGCGTGACGAAGGACGGCTACGATCCGGTGTCGACGGGTAGTTCTGGAGCCTACGGTATCGGCGCCACGCGCCAGCCTGGCGGAGAGGGCACGGCAGAGGAGCCCACATGGTGGATGCCAGTCCTTCCCGAGCAGATCCAGGTAAACATCCCTCTCGTGAGCACCGTTGCCCCTGCCATTGAATCAGTCCAGGGAACCTCCAAGGGCCTTGTGGTCACATTCACCAAGCCCGTCAAGGTCGACACGGTGGACTCGTCGATGTTCACCATCACTGGAACAGAGGTGGGGGAGGGTGTCACGCCGGCTTCCGCACAGGCGCTCGATGCTGATGTGGCCGCAGACGGCTCACAGGGAGCAGACGGCAAGCCCCAACGCCTGGCCCGCACCTTTCTGCTTGCCTATCCGGACGGCACGACTCTGGTGCCGCGCGAGAATCCCTATGAGGCATCAGTTTCCCTTGACAACGGGTCGGGCGCTCTTGTGAGCTATGCGGGCACGGCAGCGACGGGCGGCAACGTAACGAGCACCTTCAGTGTCACACCTCAGCTTCAGGTAGGCGAGGTCGGCGGACAGCAGACGTACGATGGCACGCCTAAGGTACCTGCGGTCGCAGCCTCGGATGCCAACGACCCGTCGCGGCAGCTCGTGGCAGGTACGGACTATGAGCTCTCGTATGTTCGCGACGGAGAGAGCGTGCCCTCGCCCACTGATGCTGGCACGTATGCCGTCTTTGTCACAGGCAAGGGCGATTACGAGGACAGCGGGACGATTGCCGCAGGAACCTTTACCGTCGCACGTCGTCCCGCAACGGTTACGGCACGCGACCAGACCGTGCTTGTGGGACAGCGCCTCAGCCCAAGTCCCTCCGGGGCCTCGGTCGAGGGTGCCGCAGCGGGCCACTCCCTCAGCTCGGTCACTCTCGAGGCACCTGTTGACAAGCCCGCGACGGTCACTCTGACGCCCGTGGCCGCGTGCCTGCGTGACGCCAGTGGCACAAATGTCACACCTAATTACGATCTCACGTTCCAGGGTGCCGTGCTCACGGTTGTTGACCACTATACGGTTCACTACAACCTCAATGGCGGCTCGGGTGTCGCGGGCGATCAAGCGACCGATGGGGAGGGACGTGTGACCTTGCGCAAGGGCGATCTCCTGTCGCGCGTGGGCTGGCGCTTTACCGGGTGGAATACCGCTCCCAACGGCTCGGGAACAGC
>CAJOGH010000018.1 GCA_905233865.1 uncultured Atopobiaceae bacterium | reverse complement strand
GCCCCGAGCTCCATCTCTACGCCGCAGGCGACCGCACCCGCGCGCACGAGCTGGGCGTAGGCGTCAAAGTAGTAGACCACCTGGGGCACCAGGCGTCCCACGTTGATGGAGTTGGCCGAGGAGAGCCTTGCGTTTGCGGACGCCACGCGCTCAGCCATGCTCTTGTCGCCAAATATCTCCTTGACGCGGGTCTGCACGTCGTCAAAGTTGCCGCGCACGCCCTTGACCTCGACGTTGGAACCGGCCTGGGTGACCATCTGGAGGCGCTGGACCTCGCTGACGCCGTCGGCGGGGTAGAACACGGTGATGCCGCAGCCAGGCGCGTCGGCAAAGCCCGCGAGTGCCGCCTTGCCAGTGTCGCCGCTGGTCGCCGTGACGATCATGATGCCGTCGCCGTCGGCCTCGGTCTTGCGTGCCACGCCCATGAGCTGGGGCAGCATCTGAAGAGCGACGTCCTTGAAGGCGCACGTGGGGCCATGGGAGAGCTCGAGCAGCCAGTTGGAGCCAAGGCGCGTGACGGGGCAGATGGCCGGCGTGTCAAAGGTGGAGTAGGCGCGGCTCACGCAGCCGTCTATCTCGGCGGGCTCAAAGTCGGGCAGGAGCTTGCCCAGCACGATGCGGGCGTTGGTGAGGTAGTCGTGAGAGCACACGCTCACGAGGTCAACCTGGCACTGGTCGAGGGAGTCGGTGACAAACAGACCGCCGTCCTTGGCGATACCTTGGACGATGGCTTGCTTGCTTGTTACAAGATGCTTGTCCGAACGCGTGCTGTGGTAGAAAATACTCACCTTCGGCTCCTCCGGTCGCGTGATTGCTGCGCACATCATAGCGTCTGGTTGACCGAGGCCCACAAACCGTGCCCTTTTGGACACACTCTGGAAAGATTGGAACCATCGATGAAGATTGCCCTTCTCGGCTTTGGCACCGTTGGTCGCGGTGTGGACACCATCGTGTCCTCATCGACCCCCGGGCTCGAGGTCAAGCGCATCCTCGACCTGCCTCAGAACTGCACCGAGCCGCGCATGACCCCCAACTACGACGAGATTCTGGCCGATCCGGAGATTGAGGCGGTCGTCGAGTGCATGGGAGGCCTCGAGCCCGCCCACGAGTTCATTCTGCGTGCCCTGCGCGCGGGCAAGCACGTGGTCACGTCCAACAAGGCCGTCGTGGCCGCCTACTTTGACGAGTTCGTGGCCAGCGCATCCGAGGCGGGCGTCGGGCTCTTTTGTGAGGCGGCCGTGGGCGGCGGCATCCCCTGGATCGCGGGAATCGCCAAGGTGCGCCGCATCGACGAGGTGTCGCGCTTCCAGGGCATTCTCAACGGCACCACCAACTACATCATCGATCGCATGCAGACCGAGGGCCTGGAGTTTGACGACGTCCTGCGGCAGGCGCAGGAGCTTGGTTATGCCGAGCGCGACCCCAGTGCTGACATCGACGGCATCGACGTGGCCAACAAGACCATCATCTCCGCGAGCATCGCGTTTAACGTCGCGTGCGTGCGCGACCTCCCTGTCATGGGCATTCGCACGCTGACCAAGGCCGACATCGCTCACTTTGCCAGCCGCGGCTTCTCGGTCAAGCTCCTGGGTCAGGGCGTGCGTCAGGGCGACTCCTACGCCGTGGCCGTGGAGCCGGTTGCCGTGCCGGTCTCGAGTCTGGAGGCTAACGTCCCCAGCAACTTCAACCTCGCGACCGTCGAGGGTGCCACCGTGGGCGAGCTCAAGTTTTACGGCCAGGGCGCCGGCTCGCTGCCCACTGGCAACGCCATGGTGCAGGACCTGCTGGACTGCGCCGCCGGCGTGCGACCCAGCTATGACTTCTCGGCCACGCTCACCTATGACCCCAGCCTGCTTCGTGGCAACTACCTCATACGTACGAAGGCCACGGTTGAGGGCGCTGACAAGGGCGAGGGCGACTACTGGCACCTGACGGGCATCACGCCGGTCGAGGCTGTTGCCGCGCTCGAGGCCGCCCGCGCCACCGACCCGAACGCCCTGTGCGTCGCCTGGCCCAAGGAGGACTAAGCACATGCTCAAGATCACCAAGTTCGGCGGCTCTTCTGTCGCGAGCGCCGAGCAGTTCAAGAAGGTCAAGGCAATCGTCGAGTCCGACGACGCGCGCCGCTTTGTCGTGGTGAGCGCCGCTGGCAAGCGCTCCAGCGCGGACAACAAGATCACCGACCTTCTGTACCTCGTCAACGCCCACCGCACCTACCACGTGGACTGCACGCCGCTGCTCGAGGACATCAAGGCCCGCTTCGTGGAGATCCGCGACACGCTGGGCCTGAGCTTCCCGGTCGAGAAGCACTTCGAGGAGATGACGGAGAAGCTCCCGCGCCTCTCTCCCGAGTTCGTTGTGAGCCGCGGCGAGTGGTTTACCGGTCAGCTCATGGCCGAGTATCTGGGCCTGCCCTTTGTGGACGCCGTGGGCGTGGTGATGTTCCACCACGACGGCTCGCTGGACCTGGAGCGCACCCAGTCGCGCGTCCGCGAGACGGTCATGCGCTCGGGCTCCTTCGTGATGCCGGGCTTCTACGGCTCCACCATCGACGGCGACATCCGCCTGCTGGACCGCGGCGGCGGAGACATCACGGGCTCGATTTTGGCCAAGTGCCTGGGTGCCGACATGTACGAGAACTGGACTGACGTGTCCGGTTTCCTCACGGCCGACCCGCGCATCGTTGACAAGCCGCGCCCCATCCGCCGCATCACCTTTGACGAGATGCGCGAGCTGTCCTACATGGGCGCGAGCGTGCTGCACGAGGACGCCATCTTCCCCGTGCGCGACGCCAACATCCCCATCGTCATCAAGAACACCAACCGCCCGGACGACCCCGGCACCATCATCCGCGAGACCGCCAAGGCGGGGGAGGACGAGCCGCTCATCACCGGTATTGCCGGCAAGAAGGACTTCCTCACGGTGCATATCGAGAAGAACCACCTTTCGGGCTCCATCGGCCTGGTGCGCAAGGTGCTGGCGATCTTTGAGCGCTACAACGTGAGCATCGAGCACATCCCCACGGGCATCGACTCCTTTGGCGTCGTGGTCAACTCCGCCGACGTGCGTGACTCCATCTACGCCATCGTGAGCGACATTCAGCGCGAGATCCAGCCGGACCAGGTGCGCGTCCTGGAGGGCCTGGCTCTTATCTCCGTGGTGGGACGCAACATGAGCGCGCGCCCCGGCACCTCCGGTCGCGTCTTTGGCGTGATTGGCGAGGAGGGTATCAACGTTCGTATGATCATGCAGTCCGCGCAGGAGATCAACATCATCTTTGGCGTGAACAACGACGACTTTGACCGAGCCATCCGCGTTATCTATGACAACTTCGTGGCCACCGACGAGTCGGCCAACTAAGGGGGAGACATGGGAAAGACCGTAGCCATCCTGGGCGCCACCGGCGTGGTGGGCCAGCAGATGATGCAGTGCTTGGAGGAGCGCAACTTTGACGTGAGCGAGCTCGTGCCGCTGGCAAGCGCGCGCTCCGCGGGCAAGCGCCTGCAGTTCGCGGGCGGCGAGGTCGAGGTGCGCGAGGCCGTGCCTGAGGCCTTTGAGGGCGTCGACATCGTCTTGGGCGCCGCCGACGACGCCACCGCGCGCCGCCTTTTGCCCGAGGCCGTCAGCCGCGGCGCCGTGTGCGTGGACAACTCGCACGCCTTCCGCATGGACGACGACGTGCCTCTGGTCATCCCCGAGATCAACGCCGAGGACGTCAAGTGGCACAACGGCATCATCTCCAACCCCAACTGTGCCACGATCATCGGGCTGGTGCCCATGTGGCCGCTGCACCAGGTGGCGGGTCTCAAGCGCCTGGTCGTCTCGACCTACCAGGCCGCAAGCGGCGCTGGCATGCCCGGCCTGCGCGAGCTCGAGCGCGAGATGGCGTGCGTCGCGAACGGCCAGGAGATCGGCTCCACCGACCCCTTTGCCTACCAGCTGGCAAGCAACCTTATCCCGCAGATCGGCGGCTTTAACGACGAGGGCTACACCTCCGAGGAGGTCAAGATGCTCAACGAGGGTCGCAAGATCTGCCACCTTCCCGAGCTGCGCGTGAGCTGCACTTGCGTGCGCGTGCCCGTTATGCGCTCTCACTCCGAGTCCATCACCGCCGAGTTCGACCGTGCCATCACGCCCGAGGAGGCCCGTGAGGCGCTCGCGAGCGCGCCTGGCGTGCGCCTGGTGGACGACCCCGCCAACCTGCGCTATCCCATGCCGCTCGAGACGTCCGACCAGGACCTTGTGTTCGTTGGCCGCGTCCGTCGCGACACGAGCGCCGCCGAGGGTGTCAACGCGCTGACGCTGTGGTGCTGTGGCGACCAGATCCGCAAGGGTGCCGCCACCAACGCCGTCCAGATCGCCGAGCTCCTCTAAGTTTGATAATGGGGACAGGTACCATTCTCATTTTGATAATGGGGACAGGTATAGGTTCCTGACCGTACGAAAGAGGCCGAGAAGAGCCACGCTCTTCTCGGCCTTGTTGCTCTCGCGGCATGTCCAACTGTGGAGGAAAGATGAATAAACATTAAGCATAACTGCATATTTTGCTAAAAATAGAGTATATGCTCCATCCTATGGCTAAGCCGCAGACGTCATAGTTTGTTAGCCGAGGCTATGCAAGCTCTTGTCATCGAGTGCATAGTTTTGTCCGATACGCTCCTGTTGATGCGCACGCCTGGTCTGCTGCCCTTCGCTATCATGTGACGCAGAGAAGCCACTCCTACACCGGTCGTGGAGCAGGGGCGGATCAGGGATTGTCCGGAGGCAACGCGTGCCTCGTTCAATCTGCGCCTGGCCTCTTCCAAACAGGCATGCATGACGGGCTCCCTTGGGGGCGCCGCGCTCATGCGCGAGTTGGTGGAGGACATAATGGATCACATACGCATTCTTAATGCCGACGAGGTCTCGCGGCTGGTGAGCATTCCCATGGCCCTTGAGGCCGTCGAGGCGGCTTACGCGCAAAAGCACGCGGGTCAGGCATCCGTGTGGCCGCTGCTGTTCCACGAGTTCGTGGACGGCGTGCGTGACATGGACCTCAAGAGCGGCAACCTTGACGGCGATGGCATCTGGGGACTCAAGGCCATCAGCTGCTACTACGACAATCCCGAGCGCGGTCTTCCGGTCTACCACGGAACGTCGCTGGTGTTTGACTATGCGACCGGCGCGCCTAAGGCCGTGCTCAACGCAATGCCCATCACGCGCTACCGCACGGGCGCTGCTGGTGCCGTGGGCGCCAAGTGGCTGGCGCGCAAGGACGCTGAGGTGCTTGTCGTGTGTGGTGACGGCGGGCTCTGTCCCTACCTGATCTCCGCGAACCTGTTGGCCCTGCCTCAGCTTAGCCGCGTGGTAATCACCAACCCCCTGCACGGCCGGACCTCTGACGAGCGTCTTGGCGAGATCCAAGCCAGTGTCGAGGGCCTTCTGTCTGGCTGTGACGCGGACATCCCTGCCATAGAGACCGACGGCCTCGAGGCGGCTGTTCGCCAGGCCGACGTCATCATGACGGCCACGCCCAGCTACGACCCCTACCTTAAGGACGAGTGGGTGCGGCCGGGAACGCACCTGTCGTGCGTCGGTGCCGACAAGTCCGGCAAGCAAGAGGTCGAGTCCGCACTGCTGGCACGTGCCCGCGTCGTTGCCGACGACGTCCACCAGTGCCTGACGGTAGGGGAGTGCGAGCTTCCTCACGAGCAGGGCGTGCTTCCCGACAAGTTCGACGAGATTGGCGCCGTCATTGCTGGCGACCTGCCCGGCCGCTCGAGCAACGACCAGGTCACCGTCTTTGATTCGACCGGTCTTTCGCTGCAGGACCTCGCGACCATCGCGCGTATCGTCTCCCAAGCAGAGGCGGATGGCGTCGGCGTCGTGGCCGATCTCTAACAGCCCAAGCGCTCCCCATACGGGCCTCGGCCCGACCAGGCCGCGCGGCTGATGCGTCGCGTGGCGAACCCTCCCGTCTATCACACGAAAGGTGTTTCACATGAATATCGAGAAGTTCGAACTTGAGTGGTGGCTCAACCCCTACGACGCCATCGCGACGTACAACATGGGCTCCAGTTGCTGCAAGCCCATGGACATGCAGGAGCTCCTGTCCCTGCCTGGCGTCAATAAGGATGAGGTCATGGACCAGATCGCCCACATGAGCCTGCACTACGGGTACTTCGAGGGCATGCCCCGCCTCAAGGACGCCATCGCGGGCCTCTTTGAGACCCCAAGCATCACGGCCGACAACGTCTTGGTTGTTCACGGTGCCACCAGCGCCAATGCGCTGACCTGCTATGCCCTCTGCGAAAAGGGCGACAACGTCATCGTGGTCGTCCCGTCTTACCAGCAATTCGTCTCAATCCCGGCGGCCCTTGGCTGTGAGGTGCGCCAATACGTGTGTGGCCCCGAGGATGGGTTTGGCATAAACTTCCGCAAGCTGGCCGACCTCGTTGACGGCAAGACCAAGGCGATCTTCCTCACCAGCCCTTCCAATCCCACGGGATATGGAATGAGCCGCGATGAGCTGGAGGAGCTTGCCGCTATCGCGCGGCCGGTTGGTGCCTACGTTGTGTGCGATGAGATCTACCGCGGCCTGACCGAGGGCTATGCCGCCTCTATCGTTGACATCTACGAGCGCGGCATCTCCACGGGCGGCACGAGCAAGGTCTTTAGCTCTGCTGGCCTGCGCATCGGCTGGATTGTCACGCGCGACCTTGGCCTCACGCACGTTATCAAGAACCTGCGCTCGTTTAACACCATCTGCGAGAGCCCCATCACCGAGCTTCTGGCGGCCATCATTCTGGAGCACAAGGACCAGATCTTTGCCCGCAACCGCAAGATCTGCGAGGAGGGTCGCGCCGCGCTTAACGAGTGGCTCGAGGGCCAGCCGCACTTCCACCTTGCGTGCCAGTCCAAGGGCTCCACGAGCTTCCTCACCTATGACTGGGACATTCCCACAAAGGAGTTCTGCGAGGATCTCTTTGACAAGACCGGCGCACTCGTCTGCCACGGTATGTGCTTCAATATGGAGCATGGCTTCCGCATCGGCTATGGCTACGGCGACGTCGAGTACTTCAAGGCCGGTCTTGCCAAGCTTGCCGAGTACGCCGCCAGCCTTTAGGCCACAGCGTCCCGCTATGAAAGAGGCCGAGAAGAGCCACGCTCTTCTCGGCCTTTTGCTAACGCGCTGTAAGGCGTCCCGTTGTGCCCTACACGTACTTGACGGCGGTGCCGTAGGCCAGCATCTCCTGCACGCCCTGGGTGATCTCGCCACCGGAAAAGCGCACGCTTACGATGGCATTGGCACCCATCTCCTGGGCTTGCGCGATCATGCGCTCCTCGGCCACGTTGCGTCCCTCGGCCATCATGTCGGTGTAGCTCTTGATCTCGCCGCCGACGACGTTCTTGAAACCGGCCATCACGTCACGGGCGATGTTCTTGGAGGTGACGACGTTGCCGTACACCAGGCCCAGAACCTCGACCTGCTTGCCGGGGATAATGTCGCTTGTAGTAACCAGCATATCTTCCTCCTTGGTCTGCCGGGGACGCGCGCAAGCTTGCGACCCCTGCTGCGTTGCTGGCGCAGGGGGTGCGTGCCCGCTGCGCGGTTGGCCAAATGGTGCGCTCGGAGGGACTCGAACCCTCAACCGACGGATTAGAAGTCCGGTACTCTATCCAATTGAGCTACGAGCGCGTAGGCACAATACTAGCACGGGCGCTGGCGAGAGGTGGCAACGTAGGCTCCGATGATGGTCTTGGCGTCTACCACGAGCCCGTCAAGCGAGGCCTGTACCACAGCGGCGGGGTCTGCCCAGAGCACGCCGACGAACTCGTCGTCATCGGGCCGCGCCGGCCCCTGCTCAAGCTGGTCGGCGTAGAAGATGCGCGTGCACTCGTCCGTGAAGCCGGGAGAGCCGTAGCTTGTGGCCACCTGCTCGAGGGGCTTTGTGCTCACGAGCCCTGTCTCCTCCACCAGCTCGCGCGCCGCCGCGTCAGCCGCGTCCTCGCCGCGCTCTATGCGGCCTGCGGGAATCTCCACTGTCATGCGGCCCAACGCCACGCGCCACTGGCGCACCAGGCACATGCGACCGTCGTCGCGCACGGCCACCACGCCGCAGCCTCCGTTGTGGCGGACGAGCTCGCGCCTGCCCGTGCGTCCGTCGGGCTGCGTCACGTCCATGACGTCCACGCCAAAGACGCGCCCGCGCCATTGGGGGCTCGTGTGCATGGGTTCCTCCACAAGGCGCTTGTCAGGTTCGAGCGCCTGTTTTAGCAGGTCAAGGTCGGTCATGCGGGTCTCCTTGGAACTTGGGTTACGAGTGGGGTTGTGAAGCAAACGTGACGCGCAAGTTTTGCTTGCAAATAGGGGTGCCTATTGCGTATAGTAATCGAGCTGCTTAACGAGGTGGCCGTGATGGTGGGTGTAGCTCAGTTGGAAGAGCGACGGACCGTGGCTCCGTAGGTCGAGGGTTCGAGCCCCTTCACCCACCCCATACAACAGAATACGGACCGGTAGCTCAGCTGGTAGAGCAGGGGACTCTTAATCCCAAGGTCCAGGGTTCGAATCCCTGCCGGTCCACCACGAACTTTCCGAGGTCGCCAATGGCGGCCTTTTCTTTTGCCTTGACTTGTCTTCGGATCCGGCAGGGATTCGAACCCGTTAGTTGACAAGAGCTACGCTCTTGTCGCCGTTCACGGAGACAGCGGCGCATGCGGAGTTCTGACAGTGCACGCTTTGATAGGATTCAAACGAGTCTTTTTAGAATACGGCACATGTTAGGAGGCTCGCGTGAGCGACGAGACTGATCTGAGCGACGACGTCGAACAGACTGACGTTGACCTTGATGCACCAAACACCGACCCTCCCGCTCAAGAGTCTCACGAGGCTTGCGAATCGAGTCAGGCTGCCGTAAGCGAGTCTGAGCTTGAATTGGCACGTCTGGAGGCCAAAAAGGCGAAGGCAGAGGCAGCCAAGGAAAAGGCCAAGGCCAAGGAAAAGAGCGCCGCGAGGCGTGACAAGAACAGGCGCGCCGCCCTCAAGGCGTTCAACGGCCTGAGCAAGGGTCCTAAGATTGCAATAGTTGTCGTTGTATGTGCTGCACTCATTGGCGTGGTGGCTCTTTTGGGGTTGAGCCTCGTCAAGGTAGAAACCCATCCAGTCGGTGACGCGCAGCTCATGAAGGTCGTCGCCATCTCAAAGCTCAATACAGCGCAGATGCGCTATGACGGGGTGACGACCAAGGAAGCGTACGTTGGCGACATGCGCGCGCCAATCTTTGACTACATGGTCAAGTACACCGCGACTGTTACCTCAACCGTTGACTTCGACAAGGTAAGGTTTGTACACGATGACGCGAACAAGGTTATCTATCCAATAGTCCCCGATCCTGTCATTGCTGGCACATCCGTTGACGCCGGCTCGCTATCGTTTTTGAACGAGCCCTTTGACCTCGACATGGGAGAGGCGCTTTCCCTTTGCGAGGAAGACGCAAAGAACGAGGCCGCAAACAGTGCGCGTATGCGCGAGGCTGCTACGAAGAATGCTCAGAAGGCGATTGAGGGTCTGACAAAGAGCATCCTTGATGAAGCCGGCTATACCATCAGTTGGGATCAAGCGGCTGCAACTAAGCTGGCGAGTGAGCAGCAGGTTGCTACTACGCAGGCGGGAGGCGAGCAGCAATGAGAAAGTTCAACGCCGTAGGTGCGTTCCTGTCAATAGGAGCAGCTCTCGCGCTCGTGCTGACGGGTTGCGCAGCTTCCCCTAAGGGGCCAGTCGACTGGAATCAAAGCTGTAGGGATATCGCTCAGCTCGCGACAGAGGAGGCATACTATCACTGTGTTGGTTCCAACGATAAGAACGTCAACATTTTGAACTTCACTCTGGGCTCGACTGAGTACTGGATTGAGTACGATGCCACGGTTCAGTTTGGCGTTGACATAGCGAACATGACGGTTGATGCTCCCAATGAGTCGGGTAATGTGGTTGTCCACCTGCCGCAGGCTCAGGTCCTCGGCAGCCCTGTAATTGACTCCTCGAGTTTGAAGTCCTATCAGCAGCTCTCTTTAGTTCCGCTCAATGGGGACGACAAGGCTCAGGCCCTGCAGGCCGCTGTTGTTCAGGCACAGGGCAAGGCCGAGCAGGACGACACGACCAAGGCCGCTGCCCGCGAGCGCGCAAAGAGCCTTGTTGAGGGCTATATCAAGGGCGTTGGGGAGGCCCTTGGCAAGACCTATACGGTCACCTTCGTTGATGCCTAGCCTTCGGTCGGACCGCCAGGAATGTTCTGAGGCCGCCATTGGCGGCCTCTTTCTTTGTCGACAAGAGCTATGC
>CAJOGH010000017.1 GCA_905233865.1 uncultured Atopobiaceae bacterium | reverse complement strand
AGGCTCGCCGCCAACCTCCTCGAGCGTGCCGGGATAGGGCACGCCCCCGTTGGCCTCGGCCAAAAGCGAGCTGCAGCTCACCACGCACTCGCTGCAGATGTACACGCCGCCAGGTCCCTGGATCAGCTGGTCCACCTGCGCGCGCGTGCGCCCGCAGAACGAGCAGACGGCGTCGCCGTAGTCAAAGTCGTCAAAGTCGCTCATGCTACTCCTGGTCCTTGCGAGAGGTCACGACGCGGTCGACCAGACCGTACTCCAGCGCCTCCTGCGCGCGCATGTAGTTGTCGCGCTCGGTGTCCTCGTTGATGCGCTCCACGCTCTGACCGGTCGCCTCGGACAGGATCTCGTTCAGGCGCTGGCGGATGAAGCGGGTCTCGTCGGCCACGATCTGGATGTCAGACTGCTGGCCCTGGGCACCGCTGAGCGGCTGGTGGATAAGAACCATGCTGTTGGGAAGCGCCATGCGCTTGCCCTTGGCGCCGCCGGCGAGCAGCACGGCGCCCATGGAGGCGGCCATACCCACGCAGATGGTGGCAACATCGGGCTTGATGAAGTTCATCGTGTCCAGGATGCCCAGACCCGCGTACACGTCGCCGCCGGGTGAGTCAATGTACAGCGAGATGTCCTTGTCGGGATCCTGGCTCTCAAGGTGAAGGAGCTGCGCGATGACCAGGTTGGCACTGTCGCGGGTGACCTCCTCGCCAAGGAAGACGATGCGGTCGTTGAGCAGGCGCGAGTAGATGTCGTAGCTGCGCTCACCGCGCGGGGTCTGCTCCACGACATAGGGGATCAGCGGGATGTTCTTGACCGGGTTGACCATTGTGCCTCCTTAACCGAAGATGCCGGGGCCTTGCGACCCCGGCGGTGCAATCAGTCTTAGTTGTACCCGTTACTCGGCGTCAGTTTCACGGCGCTTGGCAATTTCGTCCACTATCGTGACCTCAGCGTTGTCGGTCATCCACGTGAGGGCCTTGTTGCGCTTGATGGAGTCGCGGACGGCGGGCAGCTGGCCGGCATCGCGGAAGTCGGCGATGGACTTGTCGACGTCCTCGGAGCCGGCGCGCTCGAACTCGGCGCGAATGTCCTCGTCGGTGGCCTCGATGCCCTGCTGGGCAACGACGGCGTCGAGGGCCATGGACTGGCGGGCGCGCTCCTCGGACTGCTCGCGCAGGTCAGCGATGAACTGGTCGGCCGTGATGCCACGCATGGCCAGGAACTGGTCCAGGCTCTGGCCCTGGCGGGAGAGCTGGCCCATGATCTGCTGGGCGGTCTCGTTGAAGACGGAGTTGACGTAGGCCTCGGGGACCTCCTCGAGCTCCAGGCGCTCAGCCATGGCGTTGAGGGCACGCTCCTCCTTGAGCTCGGGGAGCTGGTTCTCCTTCTCCTTCTCGATCTCAAGCTTGACGGCGTCGCGCATGGCCTCGACGGAATCAAAGCCGTAGTCGGTCTTGACGTTGTCCTCGGTCACCTCGGGCACGACGGCCTTGCGGATGGCGTTGACGGTCACCTTCATGGCAAGGTGGGTCTCGTGAGTGTGGTCGCCGTGCTCGTGCGTCTCATCCCAGGCAATCTCCTTGGTCTCGCCCTTGGCGGCGCCAACGAGGCCCTCGACGATCTGGTCGGGCGCGTCACCCTTCTTGAGGGAGAGCATGCGGCCCTTGGACTCGAGCTGCTCGCAGTTCTCGACGTTCTCGATGTCGACCATCAGGAAGTCGCCCTCCTGCGTGGCGCGGTCCTCCTCGATGTCCTCGTAGGTGGTGCGGAAGCTCAGGAGCTGCTCGATCTGCTGGTCGATCTCGGCCTCGGTGGCCTCGGCAGGAGGCATCTCGATGGCGGGAGCGTCATAGGAGCTCAGCGTGGCGGTCGGGCGGACGGGGACCTTGACCTCGATGGTGTAGTCGGCGCCCTCCTTCACGACGGGGTTGTCCTCGCCGTAGTCGACCTCGCCCATGGGGACGATGTCGAGCTGCTCGAACATGTGGGGCTCGGCGGCCTCCATGAGGTCGTTGGTGGCCTGCGCCAGGACGCCCTCGCGACCCACGATGGAGTCGATGACGGGGCGCGGGGTGTGGCCGCGACGGAAGCCCTGGAAGTTGTACTTGGCGGCGACGTCCTTGTAGGCCTTCTTGACGGCGGCGTCAACATCCGCGGCGGGGATGGTGAGCGTGGCAGCCTGCATGTCGTCGGCGATGTCGCCTGCGGTAACGGTGATGTTCAACGTTCCTCCTGATACTCGAACCCTGTGCTGCGCAAGGCAGCTTGTAGCCATACAAATGCGGTGATGGTGCGGGCGAAAGGACTCGAACCTTCACGGGGTCTCCCCCACTGGAACCTAAATCCAGCGCGTCTACCAGTTCCGCCACGCCCGCGTCGTCACAGCAGCCTGCAATGATAGCAAAGGCCGGCAGGGCAGGTCGCCGCGCTTGTCAAAACGCGACAACATAAACAGGAAGCCGAGCGGCGTGGAGCGAGCGGCGGCAAAACCGCTCAATACTTACAGCCTGTCGCTATATACGAACAGACTCGAAGTATTGTGTGCCTGCCGGAGGTCATGCGCTCAATACTTACAGTCTGTCGCTATATACGAACAGACCCGAAGTATTGTGCGCTTTGCCGACAAGAGCTACAGGTCCTGCAGGGCCACGGGCGCGGCGAAGCCGTCGCGCGCCGCAGACAGGCTCATGACCAGCGCCGTCGCCGCACTGAGCGCCGTCACGCAGCAGATGCCGCGCGCCACCGCCTCGCCACGGAGCCTGAAGCCGTCGCCGCGCGAGCTGTGCCCGTGGGGCGTGTTCACGATGAGCGAGATGTGACCCGCGGCCAGCTCGGAGCCCACGTTGCGCTCGCCGGCCCCCATGCGCTCCAGCACCGTGCAGGCAAGCCCGTGCGCGCGCAGCACCCGCGCGGTGCCCGGCGTGGCATAGAGCTCAAAGCCCAACGCCGCGAGCGAGCTGGCAATGGGCGCCACCGCGCGCTTGTCGCGGTCGCACACGCTCACCAGGGCGCCGCCGCGCTCCGGCATCTCGTAGTCGATGGCCGCGCGCGTCTTGGCGTAGGCCTCGGGGAAGGTCGGCGCGATGCCCATGACCTCGCCGGTCGACTTCATCTCGGGCCCCAGCACGAAGTCGGCGCCGGGGAAGCGCGAGAAGGGCATGACGGCCTCCTTGACCGCGTAGTAGCCCAGCTCGCGATCCTCGGGCGGCAGGCCCAGGTCGCGTATCTTGGCACCCGCCATGATCTTGGCGGCAAGCTCGGCCGCGCTCACGCCCGTGGCCTTGGACGAGAACGGCACCGTGCGGCTCGCGCGCGGGTTGAGCTCGATGACCAGCACCGTCTCGTCGCGCACGGCAAACTGCACGTTGAGCAGGCCACGGATGTGGCACGCGTCGGCAAGCTGGCGCGTTATCTCGCGCACGCGCTCGACCAGCGAGGCGGACAGCGTGAACGGCGGCGTGCAGCAGGCCGAGTCGCCCGAGTGGATGCCGCACTCCTCGATGTGCTCCAGCACGCTCACCACGTAGCACTCGTCGCCGTCGGCAAGCGCGTCCACGTCCAGCTCGATGGCATCCTCCAGGAAGGAGTCCAGATACACCGGCATGTCGGGCGACACGAGCAGCGCCTCGTTCATGTAGGTCTCCAGCTCGCTGGCACCGTAGACGATGGCCATGCCGCGCCCGCCCAGCACGTAGCTGGGGCGCACGAGCAGCGGATAGCCCACACGCTGGGCCGCCACGCGCGCCTCGGCGACGCTGGAGGCCACCGCGCTCGCCGGGTAGTCTATGCCCAGGCGGTCGAGCAGGGCACTAAAGCGGTCGCGGTCCTCGGCCAAGTCGATGGCATCGGGCGAGGTGCCCATTATCGTGACGCCCGCGGCCTCCAGGCGGCGCGCCAGCTTGATGGGCGTCTGGCCACCCAGGCTCACCACCACGCCGGCGGGCCGCTCCACCTCGACGACGTCCATGACGTCCTCAAAGGTCAGCGGGCTAAAGTACAGGCGGTCAGAGGCGTCGTAGTCGGTGCTCACGGTCTCCGGGTTGCAGTTGACCATGACGGTCTCGTAGCCCTGCTCGTGCAGGGCCGCGGCGGCGTGCACGCAGCAGTAGTCAAACTCGATGCCCTGCCCAATGCGGTTGGGGCCGGCCGATAAGATCATGGCTCTTGGGCGCTCGGCCTCCACATGCTCGTCAGCACCGCCCATCTCATAGGTCATGTAGTGGTAGTGGGTCTCGGCGGCAAACTCGCCGGCGCAGGTGTCCACGGTCTTGACCTGCGGCGTGACGCCCTGGATGGCACGAAGCGCGCGCACGACCTCCTCGCTCGAGCCGCACAGGTGCGCGATCTGCCCATCCGAGAATCCCATCTGCTTTGCGGCCAGCATGTGCGTGGCGTCCATCCCGCCAATGCCCAGCTGCGCGATGCTCTTCTCGGCCGTGACGATGTTGGCGACGGCGTCCACGAACCAGGGGTCGATGCCGCTCGCCTCGCACACGCGCGCCGGCTCCCAGCCGCGGCGCAGGGCCTCGGCCACATAGAAGATGCGCTCGGGTGTGGGAGCACCCACGAGCTCGTCAAAGCGCTCCTCGTCAAAGTCGTCGGCACCGTCCGCGCCAAGTCCGCCACGCCCAGTCTCCAGGCCGCGGAGCGCGCGCTGCAGGGCTTCCTCAAAGGTGCGGCCAAAGGCCATGGCCTCGCCCACCGACCTCATGCGCGTGGTCAGGCGGTCGTCGGTGCCGGGGAACTTCTCAAAGGCAAAGCGCGGGACCTTGACCACGCAGTAGTCCAGCGCGGGCTCAAAGGCCGCCGGCGTGGCCTGGGTGATCCAGTTGGTGATCTCCGAGAGCGTGTAGCCCACGGACAGCAGCGCCGCCGCCTTGGCTATGGGGAAGCCCGTGGCCTTGGAGGCCAGGGCACTCGAGCGGCTCACGCGGGGGTTCATCTCGATGACGACCACACGGCCGTCGGTGGGGTTCACGGCAAACTGCACGTTGGAGCCGCCGCAGGCCACGCCCACGCGGTCCAGCACGGCCAGCGAGTAGTCGCGCAGACGCTGGAGCTCGGCGTCGGTGAGGGTCTGGGCCGGCGCCACAGTGATGGAGTCGCCGGTGTGCACGCCCATGGGGTCCACGTTCTCGATGGAGCAGATGACGATGCCGTTGCCGCAGGCATCGCGCATGACCTCCATCTCGATCTCCTTCCAGCCCTCGATGGACTCCTCCACCAGCACCTCGTGCTCGGGGCTCAGCGCCAGGCCCTGACCTGCGATGCGCTCGAGCTCGTCGGCATCGTGGGCAATGCCGCCACCCGCACCGCCCAGCGTGAACGACGGGCGAATGACCACGGGAAAGCCCAGATCGGCGGCAATGTCGCGTGCTTCCTCCAAGCTGTGGGCAAAGCCGGAGCGCGCAAGCTCCAGCCCGATGTCGGCCATGGCGGCGGCGAACTCCTCGCGGTTCTCGCCCGCCTCGATGGCGTCCAGGTCGCACCCGATGACTTCCACGCCATAGCGCTCCAGCACGCCGGAGCGGCCCAGCTCCATGGCGCAATTGAGCGCCGTCTGGCCGCCCATGTTGGGCAGCAGCGCGTCGGGGCGCTCGCGCTCGATGATGCGCGCCACGACCTCCGCGCTCACCGGCTCCACGTAGGTGCGGTCGGCGGTGGCGGGGTCGGTCATGATCGTCGCGGGGTTGGAGTTGACCAGCACCACGTGGTAGCCCTCCTCGCGCAGGGCGCGGCAGGCCTGGGTGCCTGAGTAGTCAAACTCGCAGGCCTGACCGATGACGATAGGGCCAGAGCCAATGACAAGGATGGACTTGATGTCGTCGCGCCTAGGCATGGGCGACCTCCTTAGGGCTAGCGTAGGCAGGCTGGGTGAGCGCGGGCGAGACCTGCTCCAGGTAGTCGTCCGCACCCGCCACGAGGCGCGCGAAGGCGTCAAAGAGGTAGGCTGCGTCACGCGGCCCGGGGTTGGCCTCGGGGTGGTACTGCACGCTAAAGGCGCGCGCGTCCAGGAGCTGGATGCCCTCGGGCGTGCCGTCGTTGAGGTTCACGTGCGTCAGGCGCACGCGGCCCACCGTGCCGGTCCTCACCACGGGCGCCACGCCGCGGCGCGCCCACTCGCGCAGGTCGTCCACGTGCTCGTCGTAGCCGCCCGACTCCTCTGGCACGAGCGGCCCCAAACTAGGCCACACAAGGCCGTAGTTGTGGTTCTGGGCGGTGATCTCCACGCGGCCCGTGAGCAGGTTGACCACCGGCTCGTTGCCGCCGTGGTGGCCAAAGGGAAGCTTTTCGGTCTGCGCGCCGGCGGCACGCGCCACCATCTGGTTGCCCAGGCAGATGCCAAAGAGCGGCACGCGGCCAAGCAGGTCGCGCACGCATGCCGTGGTCTCGGGCACGCTCGCGGGATCGCCGGGGCCGTTGGACACGAAGACGCCGTCGGGGTGCAGCGCCAGCACGTCGACGGCCGGGGTGTCCCAGGGCACCACCGTCACGTCCAGGCCAGCGCGGGCAAGCCCCTGCTCGATGCCACGCTTCATGCCGCAGTCGAGCGCCACCACGCGCGGCGCGCCCTCCGCGGCACCGCCCAGCTCGAGCGTGCCCGGCTTGCTCACCGCGGCCACCAGGTTGAGGTTGGAGATAGGCTCCGACGCGCGCGCTGTGGCCACCAGGCGCTCGGGGTCCAGGTCGTCGACCGAGCTCACCACGGCGCGCATCGTGCCATGGTCGCGGATGTGACGCGTGAGGGCGCGCGTGTCCACGCCCTCGATGGCCACGATGCAGTTGCGCTCCAAATAGGCGGGCAGGCTCATCTGGCTCGTCCAGTTGGAGGGCACGTGGCACAGGTCGCGGACCACGAGCGCGCGCAGGGCGGGGGTGTCGGCCTGGCTCACGGCCTCGTCGATGCCGTAGTTGCCCACCTGTGGATACGTGAGCGTCACGATCTGCCCAGCGTAGCTGGGGTCCGTGAGGATCTCTTGGTATCCCACCATCGATGTGTTAAAGACGATCTCGCCGCACACCTCGCCAACGGCGCCGGCGGCGTATCCCCCAAAGTATGTCCCGTCCTCCAGGACAAGCGCTGCGGGGCGCGCGTGAGGGTCACAAAGGAAATTCAAGGGCTGGCTCCTTCCATAACGCGCCAAGGAACCAGACACAGACGTACCAACCCATGCTTGGCCTTGGCGGCATCTCGTACCGCTCTTAAAGGCTGTGGGTATCCTACCACCCCATCATGCGCGTAAATGCATGAAATAGCGTCAGTTATGTATACATCAGTAACAATTGTGTTTCCTGATAAGAGCCTTAACTTGTGTGCTCACAGGCGTGCCCCGCCGCGCGGGGCACGACGGGGCACGGGATTGCGACTGACTCGCAGGCGCAGGCTCTTATCGGCCTGGCACTAGCAGACGCCCTGGGCCATCATGGCCTCGGCGACCTTGAGGAAGCCGGCGATGTTGGCGCCAAAGATGAGGTTGTCCTCGTGGCCGTACTCCTTGGCCGCGTCGGCGGCGGCGTTGTAGATGGAGGCCATGATCTCCTTGAGGCGGCCGTCAACGTCCTCGAAGGTCCAGGAGAGGTGCTCGGCGTTCTGGCTCATCTCGAGGCCGGACACGGCGACACCGCCGGCGTTGGCAGCCTTGCCGGGGGCAAAGTAGACGCCGTTGTCCACCAGGTAGTTGGTGGCGTCGAGCGTGGTGGGCATGTTGGCGCCCTCGACGACGTACTTGCAGCCGTTGGCAACGAGGGCCTTGGCCTCGTCGAGCTCGAGCTCGTTCTGGGTGGCGCAGGGCATGGCCACGTCACAGGCAACGGACCAGGGGCGCTCGCCGGCGTGGTACTCGGCGCCTGCCTTGGCCTCGGCGTAGGCGGTCAGGCGCTCGCGACGGACCTCCTTGACGTCCTTGAGCAGCTCGACGTCGATGCCGTCGGGGTCGTAGACGTAGCCCGAGGAGTCGCTGACGGTGAGGACCGTGGCGCCCAGCTGCTGGGCCTTCTGGGTGGCGTAGATGGCAACGTTGCCGGCACCGGAGATGACGACCTTCTTGCCGTTGAGGTCCTCGCCGCGGGAGGCCAGCATGTTCTGCAGGAAGTAGACGGCACCATAGCCGGTGGCCTCGGTGCGGGCAAGGCTGCCGCCAAAGGAGAGGCCCTTGCCGGTCAGGACGCCAGACCACTCGTTGCGCAGGCGCTTGTACTGGCCAAACATGAAGCCGATCTCACGGGCGCCGGTGCCGATGTCGCCGGCGGGGACGTCGGTGTTGGGGCCAATGTGGCGCTGGAGCTCGGTCATGAAGGACTGGCAGAAGGCCATGACCTCGCGGTCGGACTTGCCCTTGGGGTCAAAGTCGGAGCCGCCCTTGCCGCCGCCCATGGGCAGGGTGGTCAGCGAGTTCTTGAAGATCTGCTCGAAGCCCAGGAACTTGAGGATGCCCAGGTTGACGGAGGGGTGCAGGCGCAGGCCGCCCTTGTAGGGGCCGATGGCGCTGTTGAACTCGATGCGGTAGCCGCGGTTGACCTGGACCTTGCCGGAATCGTCGACCCAGGGGACGCGGAACATGACGACGCGCTCGGGCTCAACGAGGCGCTCGAGGAGCGAGGCCTGCTCGAACTCGGGGTGGGCGTCGAGGGCCGGCTGGAGCGTGGTCAGGACCTCGGTCGCGGCCTGGATGAATTCGGGCTGGTCAGCGTAGCGGTCCTTAATCTCTGCGATGACTCTCTCGGAATACGTCATGGCATATCCTCTCTAACTCGTGCAGCGGGTGGCCCCGTCGCTTTTTCATGCGAAAGAATTGCACCGCTGGGTTACGCGCAAGTTACGCAAATATGCCTTGTAACAAACTCGCCACGCAGCGCCGTGACGCGTTCACGTTTGCGTGGCTGGCCGCGCTCCCCTATACTTCTCTTCGGCCCCGGGGTGTGGCGCAGCTTGGTAGCGCATCTGCTTTGGGAGCAGAGGGTCGCTGGTTCGAATCCAGTCACCCCGACCATGCGGCGGTAGTTCAATTGGTAGAGCAGCAGCCTTCCAAGCTGCCTGTTGCGGGTTCGAGTCCCGTCCGCCGCTCCATGTAACAGCAGCCAGGTGCCTCGCGCGCCTGGCTTTTTTGTTGGCTGTGGGGCGCGCACACTGTGCACGTGGCGGGCGACAAGAGCATGGCTCTTGTCGGCCTTGATGGCAGCAGCTGGAATCGTCGCGTCGTGCGGGTTTCCCGCAAGCCCCACTCATGTGCAGTTCTCGTTACAAGAGTGTGTAGCTGCGCGACCTCAACCTTCCTCATGCTAGAATGAAAACTAGCTTAACGTCAGGGGGAAATCTTGGGGAACACGCTTGGTAGAACGGCTCTTGCAGGAGCCCTTGCCCTCGCCATGGGAGCCGCGTGCCTGGCCACGTGGTCTGAGCCCGCGCTCGCCGACGCCGGCGACCTCCCCTCCCCGCTCGAGGCACAGCAGACCACCGGCATCGCCCTTGCCGACGAGGGCAGCTCCTACGAGGCCGGCCAGGTGCTCGTGACACTTCGCCGCGGGACGACGCTCACGCAGGCGCAGGCTCTTGTCGGCCAGGCAGATTCACTCGCGCGCAGCTACCTTGAGCCCGACGACCTCGTGGGTGCCTCGGTGCGAAACGGCATCATTGCCGACGACGCCGACCTTGACCCGGTGCTGCAGCTGGAACTCGCCGACGGCATCACGGTCGCACAGGCCGCCGCGGAGCTGAGCCAGGACGAGTGCGTGGCCGACGTGCAGCCCAGCTGGCTCCTGAGCCTTGAGGACGACGGCGCGGGCACACCCGACCAGCTTGACCCCCAGACGACATCGGTCAACGACCCCAGCGCGTCGCGCCAGTGGGGCCTTGGCGCCATGCAGCTTCCCAGCGCCTGGGACCTCACGCGCAGCAACCACGAGGTGGCCGTCGCCGTCTTTGACACCGGCGTGCGCACGACCCACGAGGACCTGCGCAACAACCTGATCGCGCAGTACAACGCCTACGAAAAGGGCGCGGACGTGTCGGACGGCAAGAACCACGGCACCCACGTGGCGGGCATCGCGTGCGCGCAGGCCAATAACGGGCTGGGCATCGCCGGCACGTCATACAACGCCAACCTCGTGGCCGTCAAGGTCAGCGACAAGTACGGCAGCAGGATGACGCCCGCCGCCGTCATCGAGGCCTACAACTACCTGCTCAGCCACAAGGCGCTGGGCGTGCGCGTGGTCAACCTGAGCGTGGGCGCGGCGGTGAGCAGCACCAGCGCCTTTAATGACGCCCTGTGCCAGCGCATCACCGCGGCCAAGAACGCGGGCATCCTAACTGTGAGCTCGGCAGGCAACGGCTCTGGCGCCTACCGCTGCTACCCCGCCGACTACGACGACTGTCTCAGCGTCATCAACGTGGCCAAGTCCGATGGCGGCTACGTGCGCAGCTCCACGTCCAACTACAACATGCCGGGCGTGGGACCCACCACCAAGAACTCCACCAAGGACATCAGCGCGCCGGGCGCGGGCATCTACAGCACCGTGAACAGCTCGGATAGCGCGTATGGCAACGACTCGGGCACGTCGATGGCGTCGCCGGCGGTCGCGGGCATCGCGGCGCTGTGCTTTGCGCGCAACCCGTCGCTGACGCCCGCGCAGGTGCAGTCGATCCTGCAGAGCACAGCCACCGACCTG